>CAUWJA010000227.1:0-2667 GCA_963558905.1 uncultured Eggerthellaceae bacterium | reverse complement strand
GGCATCCGATGCATCCGCACAGATTACCACAGGTTCAACAGCGGGAGGAACCGCACAGGGCGGCATCACATACTTTCCCGCCGCGCCGCCGACGGCATCGGCCATCACGTCGGGGCGTCCGTCTTCGCCATCGATGTTGCTGGGGCGCCCCTTGAACAAGAAGCCGTCCTCGGAAACCACCTGACGGCCGGTGCGCTTCTCGAAATAGTAGATGAAGACCGTCTTGACCACAGCGACCAGCGGGATGGACACGAGCATGCCCACAAGCGAACCCACCAGACCCTGCATGGCCCCGCCGATGGCGCTGCCCGCCAGCAAGGCGATGATGACCAGAGCCGGATGCACATCGACGGAATCGGACATGAGTTTGGGGCTGATGAAGGTATAGACGAATTGCTGCACCAAGATGACGCCGACCAGCGCGCCGACGGCAATCCATGGACCGCTCAAAAGCCCGATGACCGCGGCCAGCGCGCCGCCGATCCACGGACCCACGACCGGGATGATGTTCATGACGCCCGTGATCAGGCCGATGGCCGCTGCATTGGGGATGCCCAAAAGCGTGAAGAGGACGGCACAGGCAACGCCTATGATGAGGCACTGCAGCAGCGTGGCCTTGATGTAGCCGCCCATGACGCGCGTGAGCGTGATGTGCAGCATGGCGGCGTCTTCGGCATGGCGTTCGCCCACGAGGCGGGTGCATTCACGGCCGATGGCGGGCAGGTCCATGAGGATCCAGAACGCCACAACCAGCGCGAAGCCTATGATCAGCAGCACGTTGCCCACGCCCATGCCCACGTCGAGCACGCCGCCCGCGGAGAGGCGAGCGGCGTTGGTGGCCCAGTCGACAAGGCCCTGACCTGCGGCGTTGAGCCATTCCTTAACGGTATCGTCCTGGAAGAAAACCTCGTAGCGCGCGTAGGTGTCGGCGGCCCACTCAAACAGCGACTGGGCGTAGACGGGCGCCTGCTGCAGCATGTTGGAGAACTGGTCCCCGATGCCGAACACCGGGGAGAACATGACGAAGCCCAAAACGCCCAGGACCGCGGCCATGAGAAGATAGGCCAGCGTGGTCCCCACCGAACGCGGCACGCCGCGCGATTCGAGCGCGTTGACCGGCCCCCTCAGGCAGAACACGATCACCACCGTCCAGATGAGTATGCCCACAGGCACGGACAGCACGTTCAAGACCACGCCGAACACGCCCAGGAGGATGATGGCTCCTATGGCCATCCACACCTGGTAGAAATGCCTGCGGGAAACGGCGGTCTTCTCTTCTTCGGATTGCATGGAAAAACCTATCCTTACGGGGCGGAGCATGGCGAAACGCAACGCCCGCAGAACCGTCGGCGAAGCGGCCGGCAGCGCTGCGGGCGCATTTCAGGGCAGATGGCGGGCCTAGTAGGTGAAGTAGCCGCCCTGCTTCGGCGCCTCTTCGCCGACGGATTCGTCGGCAGCCGGGGCCGCCTCCGCGGGTGCGGGCGCGGCGGGTGCAGATGCAGCGGGTTCAGGCTCTGCTGCTGCGACCTGGGGCTCTGCCGCAGGCGTTGCCAGGCCCGACGCCGCAGATTCGCCGGCAGTGCCCAGCGCCACGGATTCATCGCTGGCCTTCTTGCCCTTGAAGGCTCCGCGCAGCTTCTCGGAAACGTCGTTGACGATGCGCATGGGCGTCTGGGCAACGGTATCCACCGCCGAGACGGCCTGGGAAGCGGTCTGCGTGATATCCCCCACATCGCCCAGAATGCCGTCGAGGCGCATGATCTCGAGGTTGGCCGCATCGACCGCGAGCGAAACGCGCTCCACCAGGGGATCGACCTTATCCACAGCGGGCTTAAGGCTCTCGGTCATCTCCTTGGCATCGGCCAAGATGGGCGTGACCTGCTCTTCGACAGAGGAGACGGTCTTTCCCAGGCGGCGCAGGAACAGCACGAGCTCGACGAGCGCCCAGACCAACGCTATGCCCACGATGACGTAGACGATCGGCAGCACGACCGCCGAGACGAATTCCATATCCATGACGTACCTCCTCGTAAATCAGGCGCTTCATGCACCCCGCCGGGAGCATAGCGCCAACCAATGGCAGTGTATCACTGATTGCGGCGGTGCCTGTCACGCGCAACCGCATCTACACGATAGGCCTCCCAGCCCACTTCGCCCTGCTTGAAGAAGCACCCGCGCTCCAGGCCCTCCGGCAGATAGCGCTGATCCACCCAGTGGCCGGGATAGCCGTGCGGATACTTGTATTCGCCGTAATTCTCCGATCCAGGGCGGTGCCTGTCGCGAAGGTAGGCGGGCACATCGCGCTTGGGGCCGCGGCGCACCTCCTGCAGCGCATCGTTTATGGCGTTGTAGCAGGCGTTGCTCTTCGGCGCGAGGGCCATGTAGACGGCAGCCTGGGCAAGGTTGATGCGGCATTCGGGCATGCCAATGACCTCGCAGGCCTTGAATGCGGCTTCGGCTATGAGCAGGGCCTGTGGATCGGCGTTGCCGATGTCCTCGGAAGCCAGGATGTAGATGCGGCGCGCTATGAACTTGGGGTCCTCTCCCCCGTCGAGCATGCGGGCCATCCAGTACACGGCGGCATCGGGATCCCCGCCGCGCATCGACTTGATGAAGGCGGAGATGATGTCGTAGTGCATGTCCTTGTTCTTGTCGTAGGGAAGGCTG
>CAUWJA010000226.1:0-2668 GCA_963558905.1 uncultured Eggerthellaceae bacterium | reverse complement strand
GCAGCGCTCTACCAAGCTGAGCCACGTCCCGACTTCTTGCGACAGCGTTTGACATATTAACACAAAGTTCCGTTAACACAACCGTAATCTCTGGAGCCTCGATAGTTGATACATGACGGAAACGTGAACCGTTTGTGGTGAGGATGTGAATACGGAAAAGGTGCATGTTTCCAAACAGAAAATCCCGTCCCCTGCTGAAGGGAACGGGATCCGCCGGCATTCGGATGCGCGCTTGCGCTTGGCAGAATCTACCAGCGCAAAGCGCAATAGAACTGGCTCCACGTGGAATAGGACACCGTCTGGCCCCACGTAGGCGCATGGATGTATTCGCCGCCACCCGCCTGAGTGCAGATGCCCACATGGCCGTCCTTGTAGAGAACGTCGCCAGGCTGAGCCTCGGACAGTGAGCCGCACCAATTCGCGGTGGCTTTCTGCGTCCACGTGGTTCGCCCGATATCGATGCCCGTCGCCTGGTTCCAGCACCACTGGCACAAACCCGAGCAGTCGAAGTGATCGTTGGCAACCTGGGGGTTGGTCTGGTCGTACGGCACGCCGAGCTGAGATATGGCATAGTCGACGACCGAGCCGCTGGGCGGAATGTAATTTCCCGAACCAGAACCGCCGTCCGAGCCGGAATCGGAATCCGAACCGGAGCCCGACCCGGAATCCGAACCGCTTCCTGAATCGGAGCTTCCGGAACCCGCAGACTGCTGTTGCTGCTGCTCCCATTCGAGACGCTGGCGTTCGGCCTCGGCCTCGGCCGCTGCGCGCTGCTCTTCTTCGTAGAGAGCCTGCGCTTCCGCATCCAGGGAGTCATATGCGGCTTGATATTCCTCAGCCAGAGCCTTCGACTCGGCAAGGATGCGCTCGGATTCGGCAAGCTGTTCGGCAGCTATCTGCTCCTGCGCGGCATATTCTTCCTTCTGGGCCTCATTGTCGGCACGCAGCGCTTTGGTCTGTTCGACCGCATCGGCGTCATCCTGGTTCATCTTCTGGAGGATATCCCAATTCTGGGCGAACTCTTCGAACGTAGCGGAACCGAACAGCAGGTCGAGAAACGAGGTCTGACCTGTTCTGTACATGCTCCGCGCACGCGTTCCAAGATGATCCTGCAAGCGCGCTATTTCGACATTGTTGGCGTCGATCTTCGACTGCGCTTCCTCCATCTTGGCCACTGCCTCATCATGGGCATCGAGCGCATGCTCGTAGTTCATGGCATCTTCTTGGAGCTTATCGCGCATGGTGGTGAGTTTCGCAAGCGCAGCATCCGCTTCCGCACGCTTCTCAGCGGCGGTGGGGTCGGCGAAGGCATTGGCGGGCGACCAGAGCGCGGCCGCACCGAACACGACGGCTCCGCCCAAAAAGGCGCGCCTGCTCAGATGTGTATGTGTCTTGCTCATAAATCGAAGCCCCTTTGCATGTTCCGCCTGCCGGTTGCAGCAGACGGCTTCAATCATATCAAACGGTTCGCAAGCGCCCTGAAGGCATCTGCGGCACCCCATCAAGAGTTCACATTACCGACAAAGGGCGACCATCTACGAAAACGCCACGCAGAACGAATCCAGAAGGTTGATCGCATCATGGTGGGCAAGGCGGTCGGCCTCATGGTCGCTCGCATCGGCGTCGGGAGGCGCGACCTCCACGGCGATGCGTACCGGCAGCCCGGGACGGGCCGAAGAGCGTGCAACCTGCATGGCTGCCGTCAAACGTTTCGCAAGCGCCGACATGTCGTCGCATGATACCCGCGGAACCACAGGGTCGGTCTGGTCATGGGGCAAGACGATATGCGCGAGCAGCATGGTCTCGTCAGGAGCGACCAAGAGGGATTCCGCATTCATCATCTTGGACAGAGGATTGGTGGCCATCGCCAGGTTCGACATATAGCCCGCCACCTTGCGCGTGAAGGATTCGGTTCCGAACAGACAGATGGCATGGTGCTCGAGCACATCGGCGGCCCGGGCGAATCCCATGTAGGCACCGCCCGTCAGAAGCGGCTTGTCCATCCATGCATTGTGCAGACGCTTGATGGTCGCATACGTCTGCACGCCCGCGATGCCATCCGCATCCAGCCCCATGTTCAGCTGGAATTTGCGCAGCGCACCCTCGGTGTAGGCGTCGAACGTTCCCGTCACGCCACCGCACGCAAAGCCCAGCGCCATGAGCGCGGTCTGAAGCTGCTCGACATCTCCGCCGCGGAAATTCGGCGTACGCAGATACAGCAGACGTTCACCGAGGTCGTAGTCCTTGTTGTCTTCGAATGCCATCATACCGCCTTCCGGTGCCTTTACTTCAACCGGCTCACGAAATAGTCAGCCATGGAGATCAGCAGGTCGCGCGCGGGGCTGGGTGCGATCATGTCGACCAAGCGCGTCTTGGCGATGCTGGTCAGATTCTCCGCGTAGTTGCGGGCGTAGTCGATCGATCCGCTCTCGCGCATGATCCCGACCGCCTCCGCCAGCTCGACGGCATCGGTGGTCTTGCTTGACAGGATGTGCTCCAAACGATTCCGCTTCGAAGAATTCTGCAGAGCATGCACGGCCATGAGGGTGCGTTTGCCCTCGGTGATATCGCTGCAGAAATCTTTGCCCACGGTTTCAGGGTCGCCTTCGATGTTCAGAAGGTCGTCTTGGATCTGGAACGCAAGACCCGTATCGAGACCGTAGTTGCG
>CAUWJA010000225.1:0-2678 GCA_963558905.1 uncultured Eggerthellaceae bacterium | reverse complement strand
AGACTAATCAATCCGCTTGCTGGGCTATGTTCTGACGGAAAAGATCAGAGCCGGGACGGCGGCAATTGCGGCCTCGCACGCGCTCTCCTTCGCCACGCGCTTCGCCGAGAACGTCAGATTATCCAATCTGCGCGGCGGGCTGTCAGTGGTAGCTTAAAACTGAACACTTGGTCCAGGATTTCCAACGCAGCCCCTTCAGAAAGAAAACCCTTATGAAAAACATCTGTCCAGGACAGTGTAGCCAATCCGTTCAAGAGGAAGTGCCGCGCCCGGCACGCCGGTTCGATTGGCTGCCACGGGTCAAATGCAGTCGGGCCTGAACGAAGTTCGGGCTGGGGACTTGAGTCCCTGGCTCGGGTCCCTAGGGTTGCACCCTAAGAGCAAACCACCTTTTTGAAGGGTGTTTTGATTTTCTTTCGCGTAGGGGTGTTAGGCGGTCGACATATGGCGTTCATTTGTATAAAGCCAGCTCAGGCCCTATCGGGTATTTTGCACTACAGCATCTAAATCGGTATCGAGCATCGCGCATGATATGACTTGCGGCAAAAAGCCCGATTGATTTGTTTAACTTATGCCCGTAGCGTTCGAAAGGCGGAATCGCCAACAGAGCTTTCGCGAAGCCGCAGAGGAAAGGGAAAGCGCGAAGAAGGGGTTCATTATGGACGAGCGCAAGAGTTTCATTCTGGAGGAGCGCAAGGGCGATATGGTCGCAGGCCACGGCTTTACGCGTCGTACGTTTATCAAGGGGTCCGCTGCCATTGGCGCTATGGCAGCGATATCCGGTACCACGCTGGGTGTTCTGAGTTCATGCTCGACTAGTGCCGGGGATGGCGCAGTGACCTTCGAGAACATCACTGAAGGCGTCGAGCGTCGACTCAAGCCTAACGCGATTTCTTTTACTGAGGCGAGAACATTCAAGATGGTCGTTCCTATAGGGGGAAGCAAGGAGGAGATTCAAGAAAAAATAGATGGCGGGTCTATTGCTTGGGAGTTGGTACGCGAAGCGGGGCAGCAGGATGTGGAACTCTTTCCTCATCAATGGCTGGGAGGACCGCTTGGCCAGTGGAAAACTGTGGCCACCAAGATTCAGCCCGAAACGGATTTCTTCTCCGGTGTCTCTACAACCGTCGAAGAAGTTGACGGAGTGACCTCTGTCGTCTTGGTCTTTTCTAACAACTTGTTGTTTGGATATGACGGGATTGACAACAGAGACAGGAAGCTCGTTCGGGATTCGATTCTCGATTGGACTGGCGTTTATACCCTGAAATGTATCGACGGCGAAAATGAAATAGCGTCCGTTGAAGTGCCAGTGCGTCCGTATGATTCCTATGCCACATTTGCCGAAATCGCCGAAGAGTTGCCTGGACTTGTCCAGGAGGCGAACGAAAACGGACTGTATGCTGAACTTCAGACTATTGGCCAATCTGCCGACGGGCGCGATATCTATGCTGTGATTATTGCCAAGGAGCAGTCTGACGTCGAAAACTACCGCTCACTTTCCGACCGTATGAAATCGGAGCCCGCGAAAGTACAAGAAGAGGTCAATACTGGGTCGCTTTCGTACAAGGTGCCCATCATGTACAGCAATATCCATTCTGATGAAACGCCGGGAAGCGACGGCGTAATGGAGTTTCTCCGTCTTCTTGCTGCGAATCAACCCGTCGAATACAACTACATCGGAGCCCTGACGAAGGAAGGGATGGATACACTTTCTGCCGAGATGAACAGGGATTCGACGGATTGGTCTCTTCTGGTGGCCGATCAGGTCAGCGGCGTAGGGTACATCCGAGGCGAAGGTGTGAAAAATCCAACGTATCCAGGCGCAGAAGAGGCAGAGTTCTCTCTCGATCCCTTTGACCTATACCATATGACCGTCGATATGGCGGAAGACGAATTCGGCCGTTACTACGAGGTCGAAAAACGGACGTTCGATCCCGCTCAAATTCTTGATCAAGTGTTCTTCCTGCTTGTACCCGTCGAAAACCCCGATGGACGTACGTACAACACCCGAACAAATGGAAACGGCTTCGATCTGAATCGCGACAACACGTATCAAACCCAGCCCGAAACCCAGGCGATGACGAAATTCATCGCATCCTGGAATCCGATTTCGCTCCATGAAATCCATGGCTTCTACACTCAGTATCAAGTCGAACCCTGTACTCCTCCGCATGATCCGAATAATGAATACGACCTGTTTATTGATACCGCAGTTAGCCAGGGAGAGGCATTCATTTCGGCGTCAATCGCAAATAACGTGTCCATCAATTCCGCACAGATGCCGATGAGGGATTACTTGAAGATTCTCGAGGACGGTTCGACAAATTGGGTGTCTCCCTTCGATGACATGACGTCGAGCTACACCCCTCAGTATGCGATGCTGCACGGCGCCAATGCATTCACTATTGAAGTTCCTTTTGGTTCGCAGGATTCTGTCGAGGCGGTTCTGTTCGGATTCGTAGGGAATGCGGACTTCATCTCGCGACCCGAGAATAAAGATAGGATGTTCGTTAATCAGCTCGAACGCTATCGCCGCGGTATAGAGAATATAGATGCGGACACGTTGCGGCCGTACTATGTCTCGCAGGCGGATGAGCAGGGGGGCGATGCTTCGACATTCCGTCCTCGCAGGGAGGAAAACGGAAACTTCTTCCCGGAATACTACGTGATTCCAATCG
>CAUWJA010000224.1:0-2678 GCA_963558905.1 uncultured Eggerthellaceae bacterium | reverse complement strand
TGTTATCTTCAAGCATACGGAAATCTCCTAAGAGCGGTACGGCGGACGGTGCGCCCTACCGGATATCGTTGTTCCCTATTTCTTCCAAATTGCCGATGAACCCCGGATCCTCGATGGCCCGGGCTGCGGCAGGCGACTGTTTGATCAGCAGATTCGGCAGCGTGTACTCCGAAGACGGCAGCGGCATGATGTCCGATGCCGCACCTTCATGGAGGGCCGCCAGCTCATCGATGTCGCCGAATTCGAGGGCGCGAAGCGGGCATGCCTCGACGCAGATGGGCTGCTTACCCTCAGCGACGCGCTCCGAACACCCGTTGCACTTCGAGCTCTGCTTGGCCGCCGGCGCGATGGACGGGGCATGATAGGGGCACGCAACGGTGCAGTACCCGCAGCCGATGCACTTCTCGGAATCCACGCATACGAGCCCCAGCTCGTCTTTATGCATCGCGCCCGTCGGGCAGACATGCATGCATTCGGGGCGGCCGCAGTGGTTGCAAGCCAGCGACACATGGTAGACGTACATGGACGTTTCCACGGTTCCGTCGGGATTAGGCGCGCATGAGCCACCCTCGTAATCGATCACGCGGCGGAAACGGCGCCCGAGAGCCAGGTCCTTGTAATCGACGCACGCCATCTCGCATGTACGGCAGCCCGTGCATCGGGTGTTATCGAAGAAGAATCCCAGCATGGAGGCCTTTCCTGACGAATCGTAGCGCCGAAGACGGCGGACAGCGCAGGCGGGAGGCAACCCGGCCCCTGCGGCGAATGACCATTATCCCCTAAAACACAGGCCCCACACCCGAAAAGCGGATGCGGGGCCCGAAAACGTCAGTCAGACAGCCTATTCCCAAGCGGAAACGCCGGTGACGGACTTCTCATTGGTGATGGCGCCTTCGGTGTCATCGGTGCCCTTGGCAGCAGGGCAGGCGTTGATCAGCAGGCTGGGCGTGGTCAGCGCGGGATCGGCCAGAGGCGCGATGCCGGCAACCGCTTCGGGATGGGCGGCACGCAGCTCTTCGATATCGCCGAACTCCAGAGCGCGCAGCGGGCATGCGTCCACGCAGATGGGGTTCTTGCCCTCAGCGATGCGGTCGCGGCACAGGTCGCACTTGTCAACCTTGCCGGTCTCGGCGATGGCCACAGGCACGCCATAGGGGCATGCGGTCACGCACTCGCCGCAGCCGGTGCACTTCTCCTGATCGATGAAGACGATGCCGTTCTCGTCCTTCTCGATGGCGCCCACGGTGCAGGCGTTGAAGCACATCGGGGAAGCGCAGTGGTTGCATGCAGCGGAGACGTGGTAGGAGAACACCGTGTTGGTGACGGTGCCGTCAGCGCCCTGCTCGCACTTGCCGCCTTCGTAGTCATAGATCTTGCGGAAGGCTTCGTTCTGGGAGAGATCCTTGAAGTCCTTGCAAGCCATCTCGCAGGTGCTGCAGCCGGTGCAGCGCGAGCTGTCGAAATAGAAACCGTACTGGGTCATTGCTCAATCCTCCCTTATGCCTTGGCAACCTGAACGATGAACGTGTGAGCCGGACCATTGCCCTTACCCAACGGGGTGGGATGGTAGGTGGTCAACGTGTTCACGCATCCGCCGTGGTCGACTTTGTCGCCGTACATGTCGGCCTTGTGCCAAGAACCCTGCGGAATAGCCACGGTGCCGGGGATGATACGGCCGGTCACGTAGGCCTCGATGCGGATTTCACCTGCGGGGCTCTTGACGGAGACGGTGTCGCCGTTCTTGATGCCGCGAGGCTCAGCGTCAGCGGGGTTGATCCATGCGCGCTGGCGTGCAACCTGCTCGAGCTCGGGGATGAAGCCGAAGGACGAGTGGGTGCGGCTCTTGTGATGGAAGCCGGTGCCGTACAGCGGGAATTCCTCGGTCACGGAGCCGTAACCCTGGAAGCCGGGGTTGAAGACGGGAATCGGGTTGATGACGTCGCCCTCGGGAAGCTCCCACGTGGAAGCCAGCTCGGCCAGACGCTCAGAGTAGATCTCGATCTTGCCCGAAGGAGTCTCCAGCGGGTTGGCCTCGGGGTCATCGCGGAAGTCCTTCATGCCGATTGCGGTGGGCAGGGGCTTCTTGTAGGGGCCGTTGTTCTTGATCTCTTCGAAGGTGGGCATGTCGGGGAAGTCCGCCAGAACCTCTTCGCGGGTGGAGGTGTAGATCTCTTCGATCCACTGCTCCTGGGTCTTGCCCTCGGTGAACTGCTCCTTCAGACCGAACTTGTCGGCGATTTCGGCAGCCACGTCATAGCTCGTGCGGCACTCGCCTGCGGGAGCCTGGGCGGGACCGCCGACGGTGATGCCGGTGTACCACTCGGTGTAGCCGTTGCCGTACATGTTGAGCTGCTCGGCACGCATGGCGTCGGGGAGCAGGATGTCGGCGTACTTGGCGGAGTCGGTCATGACGGTATCCCAAACCAGGATGAACTCGCACTTGGACTCGTCGGAGAGGACCTCGTGGGTGTAGTTGATGTCACCATGCTGGTTGGTCAGGCAGTTGCCGGCATAGTTCCACAGGAACTTGATGTTGGTGGAAAGCTTCTCAGCGTTTTCCAGACCGGAGTTCAGAGCGGTCATCTCGGTGCCGTGGTCGATGGCGTTGACCCACTGGAAAACGGGGATGCGGGTCTTGACGGGATTCTTGCCGCTGGGCAGACCGCCGCAGATACCCA
>CAUWJA010000223.1:0-2698 GCA_963558905.1 uncultured Eggerthellaceae bacterium | reverse complement strand
GTGCGCAAATCGGCTGCCCGGACGCGCAGGTGGTCTGCATCGCAGGCGACGGATCGTTCCAGATGAACAGCCAGGAAATGGCCACTGCCGCCATCAACAAGGCCCCCGTCAAGGTGGTCATCATGGACAACCGCGCGCTCGGCATGGTGCACCAGTGGCAGAAGCTCTTCTACCACGAGCGCTATTCGTCGACGATCCTGGACGCCAATCCCGACTTCGTCAAACTTGCCGAAGCGTATTCCTGGCAGGGCGAACGCGTCGAAGACCCCGCAGAGCTTCCCGCCGCCTTCGACCGCATGCTCGCTTCCGACGGACCCTATCTGCTGGATGTTGCCATCTCACCCGAGCAGAACGTCTACCCGATGGTTGCGCCGGGCGCTGCCCTCGATGACATCATCGGCGCCATCGACGTCACCCTCGGCGGCGTCCGCGTCACCAAGAAGGGCGACCCCGAAGCCGTAGCCGCCCTCGATGCCGCGGAATTCGACGCCGAATCCGGCCAAGACCCCGTCGCCGAGTAAGGAGGACGAACCATGAAGCACATTCTCTCCGTCCTGGTCGAAAACAAGCCCGGCGTGCTCTCGCGCGTCACCGGCCTGATCAGCCGTCGAGGTTTCAACATCGAATCGCTCACCGTGGCGCCCACCGAAGACCCCACCATGAGCCGGCTGACCGCAATCGTGAACGCCGATGAGGTGGGTTACGAGCAGATCACCAAGCAGCTCCACAAGCTGGTCAGCGTCTACAAGATCTCCGATCTGACCGACGAGGCCGCCATCGAGCGCGAACTGGCGCTCTTCAAGGTCACGGCTCCGCCCGAACGCCGCCATGAAATCATCGAAATCGCCAACGTCTTCCGTGCGAAGATCGTGGACGTGGGCCGTCTGTCGCTGACCATCGAAGCCACGGGCGACGAAAGCAAGCTCGGCGCCATGGAGGACGTGTTCCGCGCATACGGCATCAAGCAGATCACGCGCACCGGCAAGATCGCCATGGGCCGCAGCAGCAAGGAACAATAGCCAGGCCCTCCGAAACCGTCCGCACCAGACCAGTGACCCCGCGCCACCCGAACGGCGCCTGATCAATACAGAACCAAGGGAACAACAGCTCGAAGAAAGGAATCATCATGGCTGTTACCATCTATTACGAAAAGGATTGCGATGCATCCGTCATCCAGGGCACGAAAGTCGCCGTCATCGGCTACGGCTCCCAAGGACATGCCCACGCACTGAATCTCATGGATTCCAGCGTCGATGTCCGCGTCGGTTTGCGCGAAGGCTCTTCCTCCTGGGCCAAGGCCGAAGAAGCGGGCCTCAAGGTCATGACCATGGATGACGCCGCCGAAGAAGCCGACCTCATCATGATGCTTGTTCCCGACGAGCTGCAGCCCCAGATCTACAAGGAGCATATCGAAGCCCACCTCAAGCCCGGCAACACCCTCGCCTTCGCCCATGGCTTCAATATCCACTACGGCTACATCGTCGCACCCGAAGGCGTCAACGTCATCATGTGCGCGCCCAAAGGCCCCGGCCACATCGTGCGCCGCCAGTACACCGAAGGCTCCGGCGTGCCCTGCCTGGCCTGCGTTGCCCAAGACGCCACCGGAAACGCTTGGGATCTTGCCCTGTCGTACGCATGGGGCATCGGCGGCGCCCGCTCCGGCGTCATCAAGGCAACCTTCAAGGAGGAGACCGAAGAGGACCTGTTCGGCGAGCAGGCCGTTCTCTGCGGCGGTCTTGTCGAGCTGGTCAAGGCCGGCTTCGAAACCCTGACCGAGGCAGGCTATCCGCCCGAGCTGGCATACTTCGAGTGCTACCACGAGATGAAGATGATCGTCGACCTCATGTACGAGAGCGGCATCCACTTCATGAACTACTCCATTTCCAACACCGCCGAGTACGGCGAGTACTACGCCGGCCCCAAGGTCATCAACGAACAGAGCCGCGAAGCCATGAAGCTCATCCTGGAGCGCATCCAGAACGGCGAGTTCGCACGCGAGTTCGTGGCCGATTGCGAAAACGGCCACAAGTGGCTCTTCGAGCAGCGCGAAGCCATCAACGAGCACGAAATCGAGAAGACCGGCGAGAAGATCCGCTCCATGTTCTCCTGGATCAAGAAGGACTAAGCCGGGTCAACGTTTCCGGTGCAGGCCCGCAGCCGACAACCAACCTATCTGCAAAAAGCCGACCCCAAGGGTCGGCTTTTTCGATGCCGCAGACCTCCGCGCCACGCCATCGCGCCACCACCGCGCCACCGCCCTGCCGCGCCATCGCGCCACGCCCTCGCGCCACCAGCAGCGCACGATCGGCCATGGGCGCCCTCGAATCAGATCCATGCCGCATGGTTTCTGATTTCGTGGCCAAGCATGAATCAAATGCGGCCTCCTTCGGCAAGAAGCCTGGAGCATCTCTTTTCCCAATAAAGCCTTGAACTGGAGAAATGCAGAGCCGGCATCGATATTGGATAGAAGGCATGAAGATCCGTGGTCAAATATGAACGGAATGCACGATTCCAACACCGCATTCCGTTCATATTGGACCACGAAACGTAAAAAACTGCAGCTGCCGCGGAACAAGAGGAGGGAAAGGCCACCGGATTGCAACCGGTGCACCCAGACGGACTCGAGCCGCCCTTCATGTCTGCAATCCCCTATCAAATTGCATACCTTCAACAACATCTAACTCAGTTCCCATTGATT
>CAUWJA010000222.1:0-2731 GCA_963558905.1 uncultured Eggerthellaceae bacterium | reverse complement strand
GATGTCTGCTCGATGCAATCATCGACACGCGATGCCGCCTCTCGAAGCTGGGAATACGCCTCCTCATCATCCGGACTGCACCGCTCCTCGCTCAATAGGTCGTCAACGAATGCGCGGTAACCCGCATCCGTGGGGATGCGACCCGCCGAAGTATGGGGAGAAGCCAGATACCCCTCCTCTTCAAGGACGGAAAGTTCATTGCGGATGGTGGCCGATGACACACCGAGTCCGTATCGGTCGACAAGTGTGCGAGACCCCACCGGATGGGCGTACGCAATATACTCTTCAATGAGAGCCTTGAGAACTTTTTGTCTTCTATCTGATAGCATGCGCACGATTTTAGCAGGCTCGGACAGAGAGTGCTAACCTTTCTGCAAAAGTCATCGGTTCGTTACCCGCTTCAGGTCTTCAAAGGGAAATCCAAGACCTTCATCTGGGAATTCAATTCCGTTGACGCGCAAGACATCAAGGAGCACACGATCGAAATCTTCAAGCGTGACGCACCCGTTCAACCTTCCGCGAGCAGTGGCGGCACCTTGAACCCCATGGAGATACCACATAACGTGCTTGCGCATGTACACGATCGCGGAACCAAGCCTGTGCGATAGCATTTCAGCATGCCGGTGGGCCATCACCACGCGATCGACGACTCCGACACCTTCCGAAACGGCCTCCCCGTTCAAGGCCGCAGCCACCTGGCCGAAAATCCACGGGTTCCCTTGGGCCGCCCTACCGACCATAACCGCATCGCATCCGGTATGCGCAACCAACGCACACGCATCTGCGCCCGAGCCGACATCGCCATTGCCTATGACTGGGATGGAGACGGCCTCTTTGACACGACGGACCACATCCCAATCGGCAACCCCTGTATAGAACTGCGCAGCCGTCCTGCCGTGAACGGCAACGGCTTTCGCGCCGGCATCTTCCATGCGCCGAGCGAACTCCACTGCGCAATCGGAATCGGACTCGTAGCCTTTTCTGAATTTGCACGTAACGGGATGCTCGACGGCCGCCGAAACGCTCGAAACTATCTCGGCAGCCAATTCGGGGGTCTTCATGAGGGCCGAGCCATCGCCCTTTTTGACAATCTTACGTGCGGGGCATCCCATATTGATATCGATATACGCAAGAGCATCGCCCATCATCGATTCGATCCAGGCCGCCTCGCGGGCCATGGTGGCCGGCTCATGGCCGAAGAGCTGTACCGCAACCCTGGATTCATTGCATGCGAGGTCCAGGAGTCGGCACGTCTTCTCGTTCGCGTACGACAGAGCCTTGCTGGATACCATTTCCGTATACGTGAGCGATGCACCGCATTCAAGGCACAGCGAACGGAACGCTATATCATTCACACCGGCCATCGGCGCCAGCAAAACCGCCGGGGCGCCGGCGACGGTCAATATGTCTTTCATGGAATCGTTCATGCAACAGCACATCCTACGGAGCCAATTCGTAAATACGACCATACAGCTCATTGCCGAGCAGCCAGCCACCGAACGTCGGCTTGTAGCGGCCATCCTCCCGTTTGACGAGATTGTCATGCACAAGAGACCTGAACACATCAATGGCATCGGGAAGCAAAACGGCGGCTGAAACCAAATCATGTTCAGAAACGCCGCATGTCATCCGCATCTTCATCATCAGATCTTCAGCAACCATCTGCCTCCGATTGAGATCGTCGACAACCTGACCATCCTGAACCCTCATGCGACGCGAAGCGTTCTGGGTCATGGTGACAGCCGAGGCGCCCAACCCGAGATACGGAACACCGGTCCAATATGCGATGTTATGGCGGCACTGCCGATTCTCTGCGGCATAGCTGGCCACCTCATAACGCTTGAGCCCCGCAGGCTCAAGGATATGCTCGGCCATGGCCATCTGGTACGCCTGATGATCCTGCACCACATCGGGAACCTCGCCCGCGTCAACCATATTGCATAGAGGCGTATGTTCTTCGATGGTCAGCGGATAGATGCTGATATGGGACACCCCGAGGTCGATGGCAACGCGAAGGCTTTCCTGGAACAGCTCAGGCGACTGCCCTGGAATTCCGCACATCAAATCAACCGACACGTTATCGAAACGCTCATGCGCAATATCCACCGCGCGCTTCGCCTGCTCCGAATCATGGGCGCGATCGAGGAATCTCAGGAGCCCATCGTCGAAACTCTGGACGCCGATGGAGAGCCTGTTGACGCCCAGGGCATAGATATCCCTGATAAGCTCGGGCGTGATGCTATCCGGATTGGCCTCCATGGAGAATTCGATTTCAGGTGTGAGGTTCATAGACACGCCGAGCATATACAGCAAGCTGGAAAGATGCTTGCTGCCGATATAGGAAGGCGTTCCGCCACCCAGATACACCGTTTCGATCTGGGCGAGCTTGCCCTCCTTGGCGGCATGACGAATCTGCCTGATGAGATCGTCTATGTATTCACCGACCTCAGGACTATCCTTAGGGATGGCCCGTGTAGCGAAGTCGCAATAGGAGCAACGATGTTTGCAAAACGGCACATGGATGTACAGGGCTTTGTACGGATCGTACGCCATCACCGACCTACCTTTCAAACCGCACCCATGTCACTGCAGAGCGGACAAGACCGCACCGAAACCGGAAAGGCGGAAGAACGCGCAGAGTTGACAGATGGGGACTCATTATAATGCATCCAAATGCAGCTCCCAGCGGCTACCAGACCGGCTGACGGGCAGAGCAGAATTCAATCATGGC
>CAUWJA010000221.1:0-2741 GCA_963558905.1 uncultured Eggerthellaceae bacterium | reverse complement strand
AAGCTGCAGTCTTGTATGGTAAAATCAAAACAAGAATAAAACCGAGCCTTGCACGGCGGATCGATATGCGCCGTTGCGGCAGTGAACAGCAGGAGAAAATGACCGCCGTCCGGCGGTTCGTTCTTTTGCGCGTTCAGGTGGGTTCTATTGCGGCAAATGTTCGATGGCGAACATTCCGCGCATTTGCAGGCAATCGAGCGACAACATTGCACAATGAAACTCGAAAGGGAGTATGCACGTGGCTCAAAATAACTCCAAGCATTACGACGAGGGGGACATCAGGGTTCTCGAGGGACTGGAAGCCGTCCGCCTTCGCCCCGGCATGTATATCGGTTCGACCGGTCCCCGTGGTTTGCACCATCTGGTGTATGAGGTCGTTGACAATTCCGTTGACGAAGCTCTCGCGGGGTTCTGTGACAGAATCTCGGTGTCGATCCATGAGGATAATTCGATCACGGTCGTAGACAACGGTCGAGGCATTCCCATCGGCAAGCACCCGAAGGAAAAGATTCCTACGGTTGAGGTTGTCCTCACCATTCTGCATGCAGGCGGTAAGTTCGACGGAGAGGGATATAAAGTTTCCGGCGGTCTCCATGGTGTCGGCGTGTCCTGCGTCAATGCACTGTCCTCCCGTCTTGAGGTCCAGGTCAAACGCGACGGCGGCGTCCATGAGATGGCTTTCGAGCGCGGCGTGACCGTTGAAAAGCTGCATAAGGTGGGAGACGCCAAGGATACGGGCACGTCCATTACGTTTTGGCCGGACCCCGAGATATTCACTGACACGACCGTGTTCGACTACAACACGTTGGCAAGCCGGTTCCGTGAGATGGCGTTTTTGAACAAGGGTCTCTACATCGAGTTGACTGATGAGCGTGAAACGGACGATGAGGGGCATTACCGCTTCGAATCCTTCCAGTACTCCGGCGGTATCGTCGACTTCGTCAAGTTCCTGAACAACGGTAAGGAAACGCTGAACAAGCCGATCTACTTCGAGGCGGAGAATTCCGACGGTACGGTCGAGGTTGCCATGCAGTGGACGTCGAGCTATTCGACCAATAGCGTTTTGGCGTTCGCCAACAACATCAACACCCATGAAGGCGGTACGCATCTCGAAGGTTTCAAGCATGCTCTGACCAAGACCATCAATGATTACGCCCGCGCGAAGGGTTTGCTCAAGGAGAAGGACAGCAACCTGACGGGCGATGATGCCCGCGAGGGTTTGGCTGCGATCATCTCCGTCAAGCTGCATGATCCCCAGTTCGAGGGGCAGACCAAGACGAAGCTTGGAAACACTGAGATTCGCGGTCTGGTTCAAGGTGCGGTCATGCAGGGTTTGGCAGAGTACCTGGAGGAGAATCCGACCCCCGCGAAACGCATCATCGGCAAGGCAACGCAGGCACTCAAAGCGCGTGAGGCTGCGCGTTTGGCCCGCGAACGCACGCGCCGCAAGGGCGTGCTCGATTCCTTCAGCATGCCCGGCAAGCTTGCCGACTGTTCGAGCAAGGATCCGAGCTTGTCCGAAATCTTCATCGTAGAGGGCGATTCCGCAGGTGGTTCCGCAAAACAGGCCCGTGATCGAAAATACCAGGCGATCCTGCCGCTGCGAGGCAAGATCCTCAATGTCGAGCGCGCCGGTCTGCACCGCGCGTTGAACAGCGATACCATTTCCAGCTTGATCACCGCAATCGGTACGAACATCGGCCAGGACTACAATGGCGACAATGCCCGCTACCACCGCATCATCATCATGACGGATGCTGATGTCGACGGCGCCCATATCCGTTGCCTGCTCCTCACGTTCTTCTATCGCTACATGCCCGACCTCATCGACCGCGGCTACATCTACATCGCCCAGCCGCCGCTGTACGGATTGAAGAAGAAGAACAGCAAAACCGGCAAAATCCTGCAGTACCTCTACAACGATGAGGCCAAAGACCAGTGCCTGGCTCAACTCGATGATCCTGATAAGTATGAGATGCAGCGTTATAAAGGTCTTGGCGAGATGGACCCCGAGCAGCTTTGGGAAACCACCATGGAGCCGGAAACCCGCACGCTTCTGCAGGTGAGCATCGAGGATGCGGCGGAAGCCGAACGCGCGGTGTCCGAGCTGATGGGCGATCTTGTTGAGCCTCGTAAGGAATTCATCCAGAAGCACGCCAAAGACGTGCGCTTCCTGGATATCTGATAAGGAGCAAGTAAGTGGCTGATAAGAAAACAGATAGCTTCGATTTCACCGGAAGCACCATCAAGCCCGCCGAACTCGGCCAGGAGATGCGCACTTCGTTTCTCGAATATTCGATGAGCGTCATCGTCGCGCGTGCTCTGCCTGATGTCCGCGACGGTCTCAAACCCGTGCACCGCCGCATCCTGTACGCGATGAATGATTCCGGCATCACTCCGAATAGGCCCCACGCCAAGTCTGCGCGTACCGTCGGTGACGTTATCGGTAAGTACCACCCCCATGGTGACTCTGCCGTGTATGACACGATGGTTCGCTTGGCTCAGGACTTCAGCATGCGCGTCCCCCTTGTCGACGGACACGGCAACTTCGGCTCGATCGACGGCGACTCGGCTGCAGCTATGCGTTACACCGAAGCTCGTTTGGCGAAACCTGCCATGGAACTGCTTCGCGATCTTGAGAAAGAAACCGTCGACTGGAACCCCAACTATGATGAGAGCTTGCAGGAGCCTTCGGTTCTTCCTGCCCGCTTTCCGAATCTGCTGGTCAACGGCAGCAACGG
>CAUWJA010000220.1:0-2755 GCA_963558905.1 uncultured Eggerthellaceae bacterium | reverse complement strand
CTGAGTGCGTCGAAGGCGAAAAGGCCCTCGGGGTCGGTGAAAAGAGGTCGTGTCGCATATCGGGAAAGCAGCAGGCGGTTGCGCTCGACATGCCGGTTCAGCAATGTGTGTATGAGCGATGCGCGCTGATCAAGGGCTGAAAGCAACGAGGCTGTATCGGGGCATGAGGCTTGGGCGGCGCCGGTAGGCGTCGATGCTCTCAGGTCGGCGACAAGGTCGGCGATGGTGGTATCGGGTTCGTGCCCGATACCGGTGATGATGGGAGTCGTGCATGCGGCGATGGTACGCGCAAGCATCTCATCATTGAACGGCATGAGGGATTCAAGGCTGCCGCCGCCGCGAACGAGCAGAATGACGTCACAGCCCGAGCGATCCATGAAGCGAAGTGCGTCCGATATGCCCTCAGCTGCTCCGGGTCCTTCAACGGGGATGCCTGCGACTGCCACCTGCGCAGAAGGGAATCTGCGTCGCAGGGTTCTCAGCACATCGTGGACGGCGTCGCCGCGGGGCGATGTGACGATGCCGATGCGCTCCGGGAATGCGGGAATGCTCTTTTTTCGCGCATCGTCCATCAGCCCTTCCGCGCGAAGGGCTCGTGCGAGCTGTGCGATGCGTTTGCGGAGCTCGCCTTCGCCTGCCAGCCTGAGCGTCGAAACGTCGAAGCTCATTCTTCCGGTTGCCGGGTAGAGGCTGAATCTGCCGGTCAGTTCAACTTTGTCTCCCTGAGAGATGACGATCCCGTTCGAACGGTATTTATTGAGCCACATCATGCAGGGCAAAGATGATTTGGCATCCTTGATGGTGAAGTACACGGCCTTGTAGCCGGCTTTGGCGTTGACCTCGGAAACCTCTCCTACGATGCTGATGCGCAACGATTCAAGTGCCCCTTTTGCCAGCATGAGCGCTGATGTGACTGTGAGCGGTTCGGACGATGCTGCATCCGGCGCTGTTTCGGTTTTGGTTGAGGCGTAACGATACGATTGCATGGTTGCTGGATCCGATGCGGCCGTTAGTTTTCGGAACGGGTTGAGATGATCAGATAGACAAGCTGAAGCAGAGATGTCAGAGCAGATGCGACATAGGTCAAAGCGCACGCACGCAGCACGGATGTCGCACCTTGGAGCTCTGCAGCATTGACGCCGGTCGCCTGCAGGTACGCCAAGCCGCGCCTGGATGCATCGAACTCAACGGGAAGGGTTACCAGCTGGAACAGCAATGTTGCGGCGAACAGGATGATGGCCAGTTTGACGAAACCTGCGAGCCCCATGAATATGCCGAGCAGCAGAATGATGAACCATGCGTTGGAAGCCAGGTTGACGACAGGGACAAGGGCGCTGCGGATTTTCATGAAAGCGTATCCGGTTGCATATTGTTCAGCATGGCCTACTTCATGGGCGGCTGTGGCGATTGCGGTGATCGAGCCGTACGTGTACTCGTCGGGTCCGAGTGTGACGGAATTGTCCCTGGGGTCGAAGTGGTTCTGACCGTGGCCTCCCCGATGAAGGCCTACCGGTCCGAGATTGCGGTCGCAGATCATCCGCTGGGCCATTTGCGCCCCGCTGATGCCGAGCTGCGAAGGGATGTGGCTGTATTTTCTGAGTTGATGGCTCACATACCACTGAGCTGCGCCCGCGATGATGAGCGTGAGCACGGTGATGGCGATGTAGAGTCCCATATCGCCGGTATAGAACATGGAGAGTCCTTTCTTTGCGGTGTCAGCGTTTCGGCCGGAACGACCGGGGTGGATTGCTGCTTTCGGGCAATTGTAATGGAGTGTCAAACCGCGCGTTGATCACGTGGGTGTTTCGTAACCTTCAACATGCCATCTTCAAGGGAAAGCGAAATCTGCCCGTCAAGAAGGGATTCAAGCTCCTTGCCGACCATAGCGTAGCGCCACCCGGTGAGCAGTTCGCAATCGTCGGTGTGCCCCCTGGCTATGCGAACGAGCTCATCATGTGAAGTCAATGCAGCGAAAGCGATGTCGTTTTCGCGTGCGCGCAGGCGAACGAGCGATGTCATGAGGTCGACTTGGGCATCGACGTTGATCTCGTGGCGCGAAGGTGAATACTGCCATGGCCATTCGGTTTCAGGCTTGTCCAGACCCGTGATTATGGCGTCCAGCACGGCGCGCGCATCGGCCATGGAGAGCGATTCGCGGATGCCCCGCACCATGAACAAATCGTCAAGCGATGCGGGCTGACGTTTGCATGCTTCGACGATCTGCTCGTCGGAAATAACCCATTTTCTGGGGATGTTGCGACGCATCGCCTCCCGCTCCCGCCATGCAGTGACCTCTCTGGCTGCGGAGAGCTGGCAGCGCGAAAGCTGGTTGACCCTGCGAAGCTTGATGTAGCGGGTCTCCGGGCAGACGACATAGCGCTGAGGATCGATCAAGTCTTCGAACTCTTTATCAAGCCAGCTGGCCCTTCCCTTACGCTCGAGCTTTCCTGTCATGGAGCGGTAGATGCGCGGCAGATAGATAACGTCGTCGAGCGCGTATTCAATCTGGGATTCGGTGAGCGGCCTCCGGGACCAATCGGTGAAGGAATCGGCCTTTTTGAGCTTGATGTCGCACTCGCTTTGAACCAAAGCTGCGTATCCGATGTGGAGGGTGTGCCCCAAAAGAGCTGCTGCGGCCTGGGTGTCGAAGATGGGGTCGGGCAGCACGCCGAATTCATGATGGATGATCTCAAGGTCTTGGCCTGCGGCGTGGAATACCTTCATGATGCGCCGGTCAAGCAGCAAGTCGACGATG
>CAUWJA010000219.1:0-2775 GCA_963558905.1 uncultured Eggerthellaceae bacterium | reverse complement strand
GACCGAAGGCCTGAAGCAGGATGGAACCATCATTCTGAATACGGTCATGACCGCCGATGCGGCCCGCGCCAAGCTCGGCGTCGCTGACACCGTCAAGGTCGCGGTGGTCGACGCAACCGGGATCGCCATGGACACCATCAAGAGGGATATGCCCAACACCCCTATCGTGGGTGCTCTGTCCAAGGTGACCGGCATCGTTCCCGTGGACAAGGTCGAAGAGCGCCTTGTCATCACGTTCGGCAAAAAATTCACGCAAGAGATGATCGACGCGAATATCCAGTCTGTGAAGCGCGCGTTCGAGGAGGTGTCGCTGGCATGAGCTGGGATGTGAGCAATTTCGAGAACTGGACTCCCCAGGAGATTCCTGCGGGCTTCGTTGCCCTGGAAGGCGGCAAGTCCGCTGAATACCTCACCGGCGGCTGGCGCTCCATGCGCCCGCTGTGGGATGCGGATGCCTGCACCAGCTGCATGCTGTGCTGGATCGCCTGCCCCGATTCGTCCATCCTGGTCAAGGACCGCGAGATGGTGGGCATCGACTACGACCACTGCAAGGGCTGCGGTGTCTGCGTGAAGGAGTGCCGTTTCGGCGCTCTCGAGTATGTCACCGAAGCGGAAGCGAAGGAGGCCGAATAATGAGCGAGCATAAAGCCTTTTCCGCCACCGGCAACCAGATGATCGCCGAGGCCATGCGTCAGATCGACCCCGACGTCATGGCTGCGTACCCCATCACGCCCCAGACCACCATCGTCGAGAACTTCGCGAAGTTCGTCGCCGACGGCCGCGTCCACACCGAACTCGTCGACGTCGAGTCCGAGCACTCTGCGCTGTCCGCCTGCATCGGCGCATCCGCTGCGGGCGCCCGTGTGGCAACCGCCACCGCATCCCAGGGCCTCGCCCTCATGTGGGAAGAGCTGCATATCGCGGCAGGCATGCGCTGCCCGATCGTCATGGCCAATGCGAACCGCACGCTGTCCGCGCCCATCAACATCCACGGAGACCATTCCGACGTCATGGGCGCCCGCGATACCGGCTGGGTGATCTTCTTCGCCGAGACCGCCCAGGAGGCATACGACAACACCGTCATCTCCTTCAAGGTCGCCGAAGACCCGCGCGTCCAGCTGCCCGTCATGCCCACGCTCGACGGCTTCATCACGAGCCATGCGCTTGATCGCTGCGAACTGGAAGATGATGCCGTGGTCAAGGAGTTCGTGGGCGAGTACACCGCCGCCCATCCGCTGCTCGACACCGACAATCCGGTCAGCCACGGCAACTTCGCCAACATCGGCTCCACGTACATGAAGACCCGCAAGCAGCTGCGCGATGCCCTGTGCGGTGCGCTGCCCGTCATCGAGGAGCACGGCAAGGCTTGGGCCGAGATCACCGGCCGTCCCTTCGAATTGGTCGATTCCTGGGGTACCGAAGATGCCGACTGCATCGTCGTGGTCCTGGGCTCTGCCGCCGGCAACTGCCGTCACGTGGCTCGCGAGCTTCGCGCCGCCGGCAAGAAGGTCGGCGTCGTCCGTCCCCGCGTCTTCCGTCCGTTCCCCACGCAGGCCGTCGCGGATGCGTGCAAGGGCGCCAAGGCCATCGCAGTGCTCGACCGCAGCGACTCTTTGGGCAGCCATGCGGCCCCCTTGGGCGCCGATGTCATGTCGGCCCTGTACCAGGCCGGCTGCTCCGCTCCTGTGAAGAACTACCTGTACGGTCTGGGCGGTGCGGACGTGACCACCGATCTGGTCCACGAGGTATTCGCCGATCTTGAGGCAATTGCCGCCGGCAAAGGCGATTGCGGTCTCAAGTATCTGGGCATCGAAGGTTAAGGAAGGTAGAGGATATGGCGAACATCAAAGAACTTTCCGCCCGTCCGGAATGCCTGGCTCCCGGCCATCGCCTGTGCGGCGGCTGCGGTGCGTCCATCGCGGTGCGCCAGGTGCTGATGGGCGTTCCCGAGGACTCCCAGGTTGTCGTGGGCTGCGCCACCGGCTGCCTGGAGGTTTCCACCACCATCTATCCGTACACGGCGTGGAATGTCCCGTTCATCCACAACGCGTTCGAGAATTCCGCCGCTACGGTCTCCGGCATCGAGGCTGCCTTCAAGGGCATGCAGCGCGCCGGCAAGATTCCCGCTGACAAGAAGGTCAAGTTCGTGGCCTTCGGCGGTGACGGCGGCACTTACGACATCGGTTTGCAGTCGCTTTCCGGCGCCATGGAGCGCGGCCACGACATGGTCTATGTCTGCTACGACAACGGTGCATACATGAACACCGGCATCCAACGCTCCTCCGCAACCCCCAAGGGCGCTTGGGCCACCACCTCCGAGGTCGGCAAGGTCGAACAGGGCAAGCCCCAGGTGCGCAAGGATCTCACGTCCATCATCGCCGCGCATGGCGTGCCCTACGTGGCGCAGTCCACTGTCGGCCATTGGAAGGACCTGGTCGCCAAGGCCGAAAAGGCGTTTGCGGTAGAGGGCCCTGCGTTCCTCAACGTCATGGCTCCGTGCCCTCGCGGCTGGCGCATCCCGTCCGATGCCACGCTCGAAATCTGCCGTCTGGCAGTCGACACCAAGTTCTGGCCGTTGTTCGAGGTGGAAAACGGCGTATGGAAGCTCACGCCCGTCAAAGAGAAGAACCTCAAGCCGCTTGAGGATTTTCTACGTCCCCAAGGTCGCTTCAAGCATCTCTTCAAGCCCGGCAACGAGGCTTTGCTCGAGGAGCTCAAAAACGACGTCGATCAGTATTGGAAGTATCTCGAAGGCCGAGTCGAGGGCTCCAAGGG
>CAUWJA010000218.1:0-2839 GCA_963558905.1 uncultured Eggerthellaceae bacterium | reverse complement strand
TTTGGCGTTGTCGGTCATTTCGATATCTCCTTCCCGCTTAGACGAGGTAGTAGACGGAGGGCTTGGTTCCCTCTTCGGGCAGAAGCTGCATGTATTCGCGCTCGCGGATCAGCTTCGAGACCTCGGACTCGGGATCGTCGAAGTCGCCGAAATAACGGATGCGTGCGGGGCACACTTCGATGCAGGCAGGCTGCAGGCCCTGGGCAAGACGATGCCAGCACATGGTGCACTTCTCCACAGTGTGCTTCTGATGCGTGGGCACGTTGAGGTCGCCCATGGCCTGGCCGATGGCGTACTTGGGCTCTTCCCAGTTGAACGAGCGCACACCGGTGTAAGGGCAGGCGGCCATGCACATGCGGCAACCGATGCACTTCTCGTAGTCCTGGCGAACCGCGCCGGTCACTTCGTCTTGGTAGGTTGCTCCAACCGGGCAGACCTTCACGCAGGCGGGATTGTCGCAATGCTGGCACGCGACGGGGATATTGCCCATTTCAAGATTGGGATACGTCCCCGAAGGGGTGTCGCGGTTTTCGCCGCCTTCGGTGAGAATGCGGTTCCACCAGATATTGTCAGGAATGTTGTTTTCAACCTTGCATGCGACCGCGCAGGCATGGCAGGCAATGCACGATGCCTGGTCAATGACAAAACCGAGACGTGTCATTATTCATCCTCTCCTTCCCATACGCGGATCTCGCAGAGAACATCCATGAAATTGTTATTGACGCCGTAAACATCGAATTCGGTGGAGCTGAGTTCAGACCAGCCACCGGACTTGTGCTGATAGCGCTGCCAACCCTTGGGGTAGACCAGCGTCCCCTTGCGGATCGCATTGGAAACCACGGCCTTGGCGACAGCGGTGCCGCGGTCGTTGTAGCACTCTACGTAGTCCCCGTCCTTGATGCCGCGAGCCTCAGCGTCCTCAGGATTGATCTTGACGAAAGGCTCCGGATCGAGCTCACGCAGCAGGGGCACGGAGAACCATTGCGAATGAACACGGTAACGCGGACGTTCGCTCATGAGGACCAACGGATACTTCTCATACAGCGGATTCTCAGGCCATGCCTCCAACGGCGGGAACCAATGGGCCATGCGGTCACGGGCCACCTCTTCAGGCGTAGGCGTCTTAGTCGAGAGAGCGCGCACCGCAGGCATCTCGCGATAGAACTCGAAGCGGCCCGTGGCCGTGGTGAACACGCCATCCTTGTATGCGACGTAGGGATCCTTTTCAGCGTCGCCGGGCAGGAAGCGAACCTGCTTGCGCTCACGCAAGGACGCCATGTCCGTACCGAAGGCCTCATTGACAGGACCCGAGTACACCTCTTCGAGAATCTCCTCATTGGTAAGCGTGAACAGGTCGCCGAATCCGAGCTTGGCCGCGAGTTCGGTTACGATCTGGGTGTCGGGCTTGCTTTCGTACAGCGGCTCGATGGCTTTCTCGCTGTAGTTGAGCGAGTAGCACTGCCCTGCGTTTGCAACCTCTTCCAGCTCGAACCACTGGGCGATGGGAAGGACCATGTCGGCGTACAGGGCGGAATCGGTGAGGACGGAATCCGCGACGACAACGTAATCCATGGCGGGGATGATGACATCGGTCCAGGCATGGGTGTCGGTATGGGTGTTGAGCGGATTCGCAGAGTAGATGTAGAGCATCTTGATCGGGCACGGCGCTCCCGCGAACATGCCGGACTCGACGACGTTCTTCAAATCGACCGTGGGAATGGTGGCACCGGTGCTCGCACCCGTAGGGGCGGTATAGGCAGCATTGGACCCCACATGGACTCCCCAGAATGCGCCATAGGATGCACCGTGCTTTCCGAGGTTGCCCGTAAGCGCACACATGGTCAGACCGGCCATGGTGGTATGGGCGCCGTTGTTGTAAGCCTGGGGACCATAGCCTTCATAGTGGTAGACGGGTCCATCGATGCAGATGTCAGCCAGCTCATAGAGATCCTCGACGGAGATCTCCGTGAGTTCGGAAACCTTTTCAGGGGTGAATTTGAGGATCTCCTCTTTGAGGATATCGAAGGCGGTTCGGCAGGCCACGCCCTCATGGTCGTAAGAGCCCTCGATGGCGCAGGGCACACCGGGACGGCATTCGATGAGCTTTCCTTCGGCATCCAGGACCATGAAGGGATCGTCCATGACCTCAAGGCCGGTGGTCGGATTGACGACGCCCGTCGCAACAGGCTCGACACCGGTATCGCTGCGGCGCAGGAACATGCCGGTATCGCCGCGGACCAAGAACGGGGCGACCGTATGGTTGGTCAAAAAGTCGATGTCCTGGGCATTCTTCTCCAGCTCGATGTTCATGATGCCGTACTTCAGCGCGGTATCGGCGCCGGGACGGATCGGAACCCATTTATCGGCCTTGGAAGCGACCTGGGTGAACGTGGGGTCGATGACGACGAGCTTGGTACCGCCCTGCATGGCCTCCTTGACGAGGTGCCAGTTCTGCACCTGGGCATCGGTGATGTTGGCGCCCCACACCATGATGGTCTTGGCGTTCTTCGCATCGGTGGGCTCGTTGCCCTCCCACATGTTCAGACCCATCATGGGATTGATGACCATGCCGGCAACAGCCATCATGCCGTAGAAGCTGCCCATGTCGAGGCATGGGGAGATGCTGCTCGCATTCATGACGTTGGTCAAGCGCGTGTAAGCGCTGGTGCACCCGCCGGACTGATTGCCCGACTGCGTCAGGAACGCAACCGCACCGTTGCCGTACTGGCTCTGGATGGACTTCACCTTGTCGGCGATTTCGGTCAGAGCCTCATCCCAGGTGACACGCTCCCACTCGCCAGCACCGCGTTCGGTGCCTTCGACCCTGCGCATGGGATAC
>CAUWJA010000217.1:0-2841 GCA_963558905.1 uncultured Eggerthellaceae bacterium | reverse complement strand
CTTGCGATTTCGCCCATCTGCGCGGTGCCAGGGTCTACCTCACGCTCAATATCGCCGTACTGGTTTCAGAGGCTCCGCGAGCCGTTGAGCTTGCGCGCCAGGCATATCGTCGCGGCGTCGATGCCTTCATCGTCCAGGATTTGGGCATCGCCAACGAGCTGCGCCGCATCCTCCCAGATGCCCGTCTTCATATATCAACGCAGATGAATACGCATGATGCTGATGGCATCCGCGCTGCCGCCGCACTCGGGGCCAAGCGGGTGACCCTTGCCCGGGAGCTGACTTTGGATGAGGTCGAAGAGCTTACGGGGCTTGCCCATGGGCTCGGCATGGAGACGGAGTCCTTCGCCCACGGCGCGCTCTGCATCTGCTATTCGGGCCAGTGCTTCATGAGTTCGCTTATCGGCGGCAGGTCGGCGAATCGCGGAACTTGCGCTCAGGCTTGCCGTCTGCCATACCGTCTCTGCAACGTCGCCGTGAAAAAGCCCCTTCCTGCAGAGGGCGAGCACCTGCTCTCTCCGAAAGATCTCTGCACGGCACCGGTCATGGACCGTCTGCTGCCCACTGGGGTCGACAGCCTCAAAATAGAGGGGCGGATGAAATCGCCGGAATACGTTTCCGCCGTCGTGGGCGTCTACCGCCGCGTTATCGATACGGGCGTCTATGCGCCTGAGGATGAGCGCATTCTCTCGGAGGCTTTCAGCCGCGGTTTCACCACCGGTTACCTTGAAGGTGAGCGCGGCAATGCTTTGATGAGCTATGGGCGCCCCAACAATCGGGGCGTGTTCGCGGGCCGCGTTGCCGAAGCGCGCGGCTGCGATGGGGGCGCGACGCGGGTTTCGATTGCGGGAGAGCTCGAATTCCATGCCGGGGATGTGTTGGAGTTCTGGACGAACAAGGGGCATTTCGCCCATGCGGTCGATGTCCTCGATTTCGACCGGTCGGGCAATCTGGTGTGCCGCGTCGAGCGACGGGTGGGCAAAGGAGACAGGGTGTTTCGCGTGCGCGATGCATCGATGGCATTTGCCGACGATCCGTTCGAACCCAGGCTTTCGGTATCGGGAAGCGTCAGGATGAGGATCGGGGAACCGCTGTCCATGTCGTTTCGGCTCGATTCCCGCGAGTGCGATGGGGAGGGTGCTGCGTGCGTCCGTTTCGAAGGGCCGGTGATCGAGGCGGCCCGCACGAGGCCGGTGACTGCCGAGGATGTCGCCGAGCATGTGAACCGTCTCGGCAATACGCCGTTCTCCCTTTCGGCTCTCGAGGTCGATGTGGAAGACGGGGCGGGAATCGGATTCTCTGCACTCCATAAGGCACGCACCCAGGCCCTCAAGAGTCTGGAGGACGCTGTTCTGAGTCCTTATCGCTCGCGCACCATCGCGCGTACTCCGGATGCTCCGAACCGTCCTGCGGCGCGCCGCAACCGGGTCAGGGTCGGGGTCATTGCCAGCAATCCCGCGTGCGCACGGGCCGCGCGCAAAGCGGGGGCCGATTTCATCTATGTTCCGGCTCTGAATTATAAGAGGGGCGAAGCCGTCATCGCGGGGCAGGTCTCTTCCACTTCGGAGCAGGCGGGTTACCCCAACAAGTGCCTTGTGTCGATGCCCGTCGTCGATAAACGCCCGCTCAACATGGATGGGGACTTCGACCCTTGGAGATACGTGAAGCCCGATAGGCCGGTTCTGGTCGAGCATTACGGGCAGCTCATGCGCGCAGTCGAGGAGGGCATTCCGGTCGAGGTCGGTCCGCATGTTCCCGTCACGAATGCGCTCACGCTCGGCATGATGGCCGATCTGGGCGTGCAGAGGGTATGGCTGTCTCCTGAGCTGTCGCTGCCGCAGATCCAAGAACTTGCAGCCCAATCTCCCGTCGCGCTCGGGTTGACGGTTGCCGGGTATCAGGAATTGATGGTTTGCGAGCATTGCCTGCTTATGAGCCAGGGTCCCTGCAATCAGAAATGCTCCGAGTGCGTTCGTCGGAAAAGCCCCCATTATCTTGAGGATAGGAAGGGGTATCGTTTCCGGGTCGTAACGGACATGTGCGGGCGCAGTCACCTATACAATTCCGTGCAGCTCGATGTGCTGCACGTTGCGCCCCAATTGGTGTCCGCCGGCGTTACGGCGTTCATGGTCGATACGACGCTGCTCAACGTCGACCAATCATCCAAACTGGTCGCTCGGGCCGTACGGGCTCGCGATCTTGCGGAGCGCGGGGACAACGCTGTCGCCAAAGCCGAAGGGTGCACTTCGGGGCATCTGTTCCGCGGTGTGCAGTGAGCCTCTTTGCGCTGCCGCAGCGGACAAGTCGTGATAGACTGAAAAGATATCTGCCATTCGGGGGGCTGCAGCCGCGAGATGTGCGCGATGGCCCGGAGATTTAGGGAAGAGAATGATGCTTACACCTGAAGAACAGTTGCATATCATCAAGTCCGGCACCGATAAGGTGGTGCCTGAGAGCTTGCTGCTTGAGAAGCTCAAGCGTGGCGAGCAGCTCAATATCAAGCTCGGTGTTGATCCCACAGCTCCTGATATCCATCTGGGGCATGCGGTTCCTTTGCGCAAGCTGCGCCAATTCCAGGATCTGGGCCATCATGTCACGTTGATCATCGGGGACGGCACGGCTCTCATCGGAGATCCCTCAGGTCGGAATTCCACGCGTCCGCAGTTGACGCGCGAGCAGGTCGCGGCGAATGCCAAGACGTATGTCGATCAGGCTTTCAAGGTTCTTGATCCCGAGAAGACGACTCTGCGCTACAACTCGGAGTGGTTGCTCGATCTGAACATGGAGTCGCTTCTCAAGCTTCTCAGCCACTTCACGGTCGCCCGCATCCTCGAGCGCGAT
>CAUWJA010000216.1:0-2853 GCA_963558905.1 uncultured Eggerthellaceae bacterium | reverse complement strand
CATCTGCAACACAATATGTTGTGGACATTTAGGGAGTTTATCTCAATTTCTGGTATGTAGAGTTTCTGTGGACAAATTACCCGGAGCCAGTCACGGCTCCATGTGCAGCCATCAGGGAAAACACCCTGATGCACATGCGCCTTCGCCCGCTTGACAAATTCAGACGAAATCAAAGCCCCTGACGGAGCACGGGGAAACCCCGTTTTCCGACGAATTCCCGCTTGACACGCCCCACATCGCGCCTATACTTATGAACAGTTGTTCATATGTTGAAAGGTTCATCATGGATCGACCAGAGACGCAAACCGCGGAAAGCCCGCATCCGCAACACCTGCCGGGCGAAACGCCGGCAACGGCCCCATCCGCTTCCGGCGAAGGATCAGCGGCAGGCGGCATGCCCGAGGAAGAGCTCCTCTACGAGCTTGCCGACCTCTTCAAGGTCTTCGGAGACACCACCCGCATCAAGATACTGTATTCGCTCATGGATGAGAGCCGATGCGTAGCGGACATCGCCGAAATGGTGGGAGCCTCCCAAAGCGCAATCTCCCATCAGCTCAGAACCTTGAAGCAAGCTCGGCTCGTCCGCTTCCAGCGAGATGGGAAAAACGTCATCTATTCGCTATCCGACAGCCATGTGCACACCATGATCGCCCAAGGCCTCAGCCACATCTGCGAATAACCCTGAAGAAAGGAAACCGGCAATGAAACGTTCTTTCAAACTCGAAAACCTCGATTGCGCCAACTGCGCCGCCAAAATGGAATCCGACATCTCCCGCCTGCCGGGAGTCGCATCCGCAAGGATCGCATTCATGACCCAACGGCTCACCATCGAAGCAGACGAAGCATCCTTCGATGCCATCATCGACAAGGCCCGAAGCATCTGCGCATCCTATGAACCGGATTGCAAGATCATCGCCGGAAGGCCGCGAGCATGAGCATGATTTCATCCATCAAGCCGAACAAGCGGCTGATCCGCATCCTGGCCGCACTCGCCATCTTCGCAATCGTGATGGCCGCGTGCGAAACGGGAATCGTTTCAGCCGTTGCGGGCGGTTCGTCGGCCATCTACGCAGAATTCGCGCTCTATCTCATTCCGTACCTGATAGCCGGCTATGACGTGCTCTTGAAAGCCGCACGCAACATCGGCCGCGGGCGGATCTTCGACGAGAACTTCCTCATGAGCGTGGCAACTTTGGGCGCATTCGCCCTCGTGCTGTTCCCCGAAGGAAACCCGCATATGGCCGAAGGCGCTGCGGTGATGCTGTTCTACCAGGTGGGCGAACTGTTCCAGGATTACGCCGTCGACAAATCGCGGGTCTCCGTAGCCAGCCTCATGGACATAGCCCCGGAGCATGCCAGAGTGAAGCGCGATGGCGCCTTCATTGAAGTGGATCCCTACGACGTTGAACCCGGAACCGTCATCTACGTCAGACCGGGCGAGCGCATTCCGCTTGACGGCACGGGAGTCAGCGGCGAATCCAGCATAGACACCTCGGCGCTCACCGGCGAATCCGCACCTCGCGGCGCCGCCGAAGGAGACGGGGTCATCTCGGGCTGCGTGAACCTGACAGGCGCACTCGCCATCCGCACTTCGAAAGATTACGAGGATTCGACGGTATCGCGCATCCTCGACCTGGTTGAAAATGCCGCCGACCGCAAGGCGAAAACGGAAAGCTTCATCACCCGCTTCGCACGCTGGTACACCCCGGTGGTGTGCATCGCGGCGCTGGCCCTGGCGGTGATTCCTCCCCTGTTCTTCGGGCAAGCATGGCCCACATGGATCGAACGGGGCCTGATCTTCCTGGTGGTCTCTTGCCCCTGCGCTCTGGTCATCAGCGTGCCGCTCTCCTTCTTCGGCGGCATCGGAGGAGCTTCGCGCGCAGGCATCCTAGTCAAAGGCAGCAACTACCTTGAAGCCCTCGCGCATGCCGACACCGTCGTGTTCGATAAGACGGGCACGCTTACCCGGGGATCCTTCTCCATCGTCGACGTGAAGCCTGCTGCAGGCATCTCCCGGGCCGAGCTCATGGATGTCGCAGCGAATCTTGAGCAGTTCTCATCGCACCCCATCGCCCAGTCCATCTGCAGCGCCTACCGCGGGAAGACGGACGCATCGCGCACGGACATGATGAGCGAGAAGGCAGGTTTCGGCATCACGGCACTGCTCGACGGCCGCCGCTGCCGCATCGGCAATGCCAAGCTCATGGCAGATGGGGGCATAGAGGTGCCCGATATCGACGGCGATGCGCCGGGCACGGTTATGCATGTGGCTGCAGATGGCCGGTATCTTGGCCGCATCACGCTGGCGGACGAACCGAAGCCCCAGGCGAAGCAGGCCATCAAAGAGCTTCATGACCTGCATGTATCCCGCACCGTGATGCTTACGGGCGACTTCGAGCAGACGGCACGTACGATAGCGTCGAACCTGGGGATCGACGACGTGCGGGCGCAGCTGCTGCCGCAGGACAAAGTGGCAGCAGTGGAAGCGCTCATGGAGGGCCGGGGCAAAGCATCCGGAGCGCTGGTCTTCGTCGGCGACGGCATCAACGACGCCCCCGTGCTCACCCGATCCGACGTGGGCATCGCCATGGGAGCCATGGGATCGGATGCCGCCATCGAAGCAGCCGACATCGTCCTCATGGACGACAATCCGCTCCATGTATCAACCGCCGTGCGCATTGCCCGCAAAACGATGCGCATCGTCCACCAGAACATCGTGTTCGCCCTTGCGGTCAAATTCGCCGTGCTAGTGCTCGCGGCAATCGGCGTAGCGAATATGTGGCTTGCCGTGTTCGCCGACGTGGGAGTCGCCGTGCTCGCCATCATGAACGCCATGCGGGCCATGAGGGTGCC
>CAUWJA010000215.1:0-2884 GCA_963558905.1 uncultured Eggerthellaceae bacterium | reverse complement strand
TGCAGGAGCTGTCGACGGGGGGCGTGTGAGGTTTCGCGGCAAGGGCGAAGCGGGATCGAACGGCGGGGCCGCCGGTGACCTGCTGGTCACGACGAGCATCGCGCCCCATCCGGTCTTCTCGCGCGATGGCGCCGACGTGCTGATGTCCGTTCCCATCACCGTGGCCGAAGCGGCTCTGGGAGCCAGGGTCGTCGTGCCTGTTCCCGAAGGCGGCAAGGTCCGTCTCAAGGTTCCCGCGGGAACCCAGGACGGTTCGAAGCTGACGTTGCGCGGTAAGGGTGCGCCCCGGGTCAAAGGCGAAGGAAACGGGGACTTGCTGGTCACGCTGCATGTGGTGGTGCCCACGGCCATGACTCCTCAGCAGGAGCAGGCCATGATCGATTTCCAGGCGGCCACCGAGATTGCCGGCGAAAACGTCCGAGCATCGCTGGAAGGATAGCAAGATGGACGACAAGAAACGACCTGTGTACATGATCAGCGTCGCGGCCCAGCTGGCCGGGGTGCATCCTCAGACCCTGCGCATCTATGAGCAGAAGGGGCTGGTCACGCCCCAGCGGACAAGCGGCAACACCCGCATGTACTCGCAGGCGGACATAGAGCGGCTCGAGTTGATCAACGAGCTGACAGGCGAAGGCATCAATCTCGCAGGGGTCATCCGCATCCTTGACCTCAAGGGCCGGCTCGAAGAACGCGACGAAGAGATAGACAGCCTCCGCAAGAAAGTGCGCAGGCTCGCCGACCGCGTGCATGAACTGGAAACGCGGGCGAATGTCACGGCGCTCATGCTGCCCGAAAGCAGCGTGATCCGCCGGCTGGGGGAGTAGAGGGTTTGTGCGCCTGCGCGCCTCTATTCCGGGAATTCGGGCGGGCATCATGCCCATCCGCCTTCCCCTGTTCGAAATGTGAAAGGAGACGATAGATATGCGTTTGGATAAACTTGCAATCACCGCGCAGGAGGCGTTTCAGAACGCCATGAGCGTCGCCGGCGATGCCGAAACGGCATCGGTCGACAGCATCCATCTGCTCAAGGCGCTGCTCGATGCGGGCGAGAACAACATCTCCGCCATCATCAAGCGCGTCGGTGCCGATCCTGCACAGTTGAAATCCCAGGTCGATGAAGCCATCGACAACGGCCCGAAGGTGACGGGCGGCGTGATGGGCATGCCCATGCCCACCCAGAACCTCATGAAGGTCATCGACAATGCGGTCAAAGCTGCGGAGAAGATGGGGGATAGCTACGCCACAAGCGAGCATCTGCTCATAGCCCTCTCCGAGGACAAGGGCCAAGCCGGCAAGATCTTGAACATGGCCGGTGTTACCCGCAAGACGGTCGAAGAGGCCTACGACAACCTGCGCGGATCGACCCGCGTGACCGATCAGGCCAGCAAACCCGAACTCGATGCCTTGAACACCTACGGCCAGAACCTGACCCAGCGCGCCCGCGAGGGCAAGCTCGACCCGGTCATCGGCCGCAGCGACGAGATCCGCCGCACCATCCAGGTGCTCTCACGCCGCACGAAGAACAACCCGTGCCTGATCGGCGAGCCCGGCACCGGCAAGACGGCCATCGTCGAAGGTCTGGCGCAGCGCATCGTCGCCGGTGACGTGCCCAACAGCCTCAAGGACCGCGACATCATCGCGCTTGACCTGGGTGCCATGATGGCCGGTGCGAAGTACCGCGGCGAATTCGAAGACCGTCTCAAAGCGGTGCTGCGCGAGGTGAAGGAAAGCGACGGGCAGATCATCCTGTTCATCGACGAGCTTCACACCATCGTCGGCGCCGGTGCATCGGGTGATAGCTCGCTGGATGCGGGCAACATGCTCAAGCCCGCGCTCGCCCGCGGCGAGTTGCATGCCATCGGCGCAACCACGCTCGACGAATACCGCAAGTACATCGAGAAGGATGCGGCCCTTGAGCGCCGTTTCCAGACGGTGATGGTCGGCGAGCCCACGGTTGAAGACACCATCGCCATCTTGCGCGGTCTGAAGGAGAAATACGAGATCCATCACGGCGTGCGCATCACGGATAGCGCTATCGTGGCGGCCGCCGAGCTTTCGAACCGCTACATCTCCGACCGCTTCCTGCCCGATAAGGCCATCGACCTGATGGACGAGGCTGCCAGCCGCCTGCGCATCGAAATCGATTCCATGCCGCAGGAGATCGATGCTGCGGACCGCAAGTACACGCAGATGCAGATCGAAGAGCAGGCCCTCATGAAGGAAGATGATCCTGCCAGCAAGGAGCGTCTGGAAGAGCTGCGCCGCACCATGGCCGTGGCCAAAGAGGAGCTCGATCGCCGCAAGGCCGAATGGCAGAACGAGAAGGACGTCATCGAAAGCGTCCAGACCATCAAAGTCGAACTCGAGGCCGCCCAGCTCGAAGAGGAGCAGGCCACCCGTGCCGGAGACCTGTCCCGTGCATCCGAGCTGCGCTATGCCCGCATCCCCGAGCTGCAGCGCAAGCTGGCCGAAGCCGAGGAGGCCGTGAATGCCAAGCAGGCCGACGGCGCCATCCTCAAGGAAGAGGTCTCCGAAGAGGAGATCGCGGAGGTCGTGAGCGCATGGACCGGCATCCCCGTGTCCAAGATGATGCAGGGCGAGATGGCGAAACTCGTCGACCTTGAGGCGAAGCTCCACGAACGCGTCATCGGACAGGATGAGGCTGTCCATGCCGTGGCCGGCGCCATCCGCCGCAACCGCGCGGGCCTGTCCGATCCCGATCGGCCCATCGGCAGCTTCCTGTTCTTGGGTCCCACCGGTGTGGGCAAGACGGAGCTCGCCAAGGCGCTGGCGGAATACCTCTTCGACAGCGAGCGCGCCATGGTGCGCATCGACATGTCCGAGTACATGGAGAAGTTCAGCGTGCAGCGTTTGATCGGCGCCC
>CAUWJA010000214.1:0-2898 GCA_963558905.1 uncultured Eggerthellaceae bacterium | reverse complement strand
GCGCTTGATGTCTTTGACGGAGCGGACAGGGTCATCGACATGGATGATCTGCCGCAACCTGTTCTGGATATCGCCCGTGCGCATGACCTCCACCGCGCGCTCGAAATCCGCGCGACCGGAACGCGAGCAGCCGACAACGGTCATGCCCTTCTCCAGCACGTTGCGCGTGTAAACGGGTACAGGATGCTCGCTCACTCCCATGAGCAGCAGCGTGCCTTGCGGGGCGATATGCGAGATCACGGCATCGATGGCGGCAGCGGAGCCTTCCCCGCCCGCGCATTCGAAGGCATGGTCGAATGTCAGATCGGCAGGGATGCTGTCGGAGTAATAGCGCTCGGCAGCGAACGAGAACAGCGCGAGCTTCTCAGCGTTGCGGCCGATGATGATGAGCTTGGACTGGGGGGCGAGCACCGAAAGCGTGCAGGCCAGCGTATAGGCAAGCGATCCGTCGCCGATGATGGCGATGCGGTCGCGCTTGCCGTGCGCGAGGCGGTCGAAACGATCGAAGGCATGCGCGGTCACGCTGACGAACTCCGTGATGGCCGCGACCCGAGGATCGATGCCCTCGCAGGAAACCACGCGATCGGGGGCCAGCGCCACCGCTTCCCGCATGAAGCCGTCCCGGCCGCTTGAAAGGAACCCGGAGCCCTCGGCGTAGTTCTCGTAGACCCCCTCAGGGCCATGCCCGGCAACATTGGGGATGAGCGCAACATGCGCGCCGGGCGCGAAGGTGCCCGTGGGGTCGGCCAGCACCTCGCCCATGCACTCATGGATGAGCGCCATGGGAAGCTTCTTGCGCATGACGGCGGGATCGCGGCGCCCTTGGAAATAGCGCTGGTCGGCGTGGCATACGGCCATGTAGCGCGGCCTCACGACAACCTTGCCCGCCGTATCGGCATCTTCGAACTTGACCAGGATCGTACGCGGAGCCACCAACTGATAGATGTTGTTGATCATAAGGCGATCACTCCACGCCGGAATCGAGCATGGCCTGCGCAACCTTGTAGTCCATGATGGTGGTGAGCTTGATATTGGTCACATCGCCTTGCACCATGGCAACCGGCCGTCCCTTGAGAACGAACATCTTGCAAGCGTCGGTGAGCACGCCCTTCTCTTCTTCGGTGAGCTCGGCGAATGCCTGCTTGAGCGCGTTGATGCGGAAGGTCTGGGGCGTTTGGCCCTGGAACATGGCGCTGCGCACGGGGATGGAATCGATGGATTCACCGCCCTCGGAGCACACGATGGTGTCGGTGGCGGGAATCACGGTATCGCAGGCGTCGCAGTGCTCCATGGCATCGATGTTGGCCTGGATGGTGGACAGCTTGACGAAGGGGCGCACAGAATCATGGGTGACCACGATATGGTCATCGGATTCGCCGAATTCGCGCTCGATGCCTTCGATGATGCTCATGATGGTGCCGTTGCGATCGGCTCCGCCTTTCACCACGCGGACGGGGGCATCGGCCAGACCGGCGGCATCCAGCGAATCCTCGACGAAATCAACCCAGTCGGCATGGACGCCGAGATACACCGCGTCGAATCGGCCGGACAGAAGGAATTTCTCGAGCGTATGCATGAAGATGGGCTTGCTGCCCAGCGGCAGGAATTGCTTGGGCATGCTGTCGATGTTCATGCGGGATCCGACACCGCCTGCCAGAATGGCTCCGAATAGCATATGGCCTCCCTTGGAATCGTTTTTCCGCAAAGACTATAGCACATGGCGAAAATGGCACTTCGGACCTGGCAGAAAACCCACATGCCGCAGCCGTTGGCCCTCCCAGGACGGCCTTTGCGCCCGCATCGGCGCATCCTGCGGCGGACAAAAGCGTCAGCCGGCGCGGTATTTGCGGGCGTTCGCCTGAGCGAACATGCGGTACAAGGGCACGCTCACCTTCAGCGCCAGCATGGACAGCTTGCGGCCGCGACCGACATACGGGCTCCTGAGAACCTCCATCCAATGGCCGCGAAGGTAGGAGACGACATCTTTTTGCTGGTCGAACCGCTTGCCGGATTCGTCCAGAAGCATCTTGTCGAGCACCGTGAACCGCGACCAGAAAAGCCGGAAACGGGCTGCCGGCTCATGCTCGGGACAGCAGGCCGCCACCGTCTGATAGGCATGCTCGTAGGCGTCCACGATATCCATGGACTTCGGTGAGAACGGCTGCGTGGTGATGGTGCCCTCGTGGTGCACATAGCAGTACAGCGGCTGCAGATCCACGGAGACCCTGGCCGCGCGCACGAAGATATCCGCCGCCACGAACGCATCCTCGTAAGTACGCCCGAGAGGAAACGGCACCTCTTCGAGCAGCCGCTTACGATAGAGCTTGATGGGCACCCAGATGCGCAGCTTCTCGCCGGAAAGCAGCTCGCCTACGGCTTCGCGCCCGGTCATGACGGAACGCTCTCCGCTGCCGGCTACGATCGAGTGGTCCGCATACACGCTCAGCACGCCGCCCACGGCCACATCCGAACCGTCTTCCATGACGTCTGCAAACAGACGCTCGTACATCTCGGGCATGATGTAGTCATCCGAGTCCACGAAGCCCACGAATTCGGCGCGTGCCGCCGCAGCGCCGGTGTTGCGGGCATCGCTCAAACCGCCGTTGGGTTTATGGATCACGCGGATGCGGGAATCCCGCTTCGCCCACGCGTCGCACATGGCGCCGGACGAATCCTTCGCCCCGTCATCAACCAGGATGATCTCGATATCGTCAAGCGTCTGTGCGACGATGGATTCCACGCAGCGGTCCAGATGCTTCTCAACGTTGTAGACCGGCACCACCACCGAAACCTTCGGTGCGCGAGGCACCCCTTCAGCCATGTTCGCGGCACTCATCGGTCATCGATCCTTTCGCCGCCGCCGAAGGTATAGCGGGTGGTGCCCAGCGTGACCACATC
>CAUWJA010000213.1:0-2909 GCA_963558905.1 uncultured Eggerthellaceae bacterium | reverse complement strand
GAGGCTCGAGTTGGCGAGCCTCGCATCGGGGGAGGTCCCGGCCGACCATGCGGCCACCATCCCGTCGAAGCAGTCGACCACGACCGAAAGGTAGACCTTCGCCGCGTCCGGGCCCGGGAGCTTGAACTCCGTGATGTCGGTCACCCACAGCTCGTTGGGGGCGGCGGCATGGAAATCCCTGGCCACGAGGTTGGCGGGCGCCTCGGTCACCTCGCCCGCGTACGAGCTCCATTTCTTGCCGCCTTGAGGTAGACGACCGTGCAGCCCTCCTCGGCCATCAGGCGGCGGACCGTGCGCTCCCCGCACGCGATGCCCCTCTCGGAGAGCCTGCGGCGGATGTAGCGGTAGCCGCGCGAGCGCCCGCATGCCTCGAATTCCTCGACGACGGCCCGCCTCGCCTCGGCCCACCTGTCGCGGCCGGTTGCCGCGGCGTTGCGCGCGTAGTGGTAGCCGGAGAGCGGAATCTCCAGCTCAGATGCCAAAAAGTTCAAAGAATACGTCGCCCTCATCGCATCGATCAGCGCCGCCTTCTCCCTGTTGGTCAGGGTCCGAGGGTCGGCGCCTCGGTCTTTTTTTACGATCTCGACCACCTCGCGCATCAGGTCGTTCTCGAACTTCAGCCTGAATGCCAGCGCCTTGAGCTCGTCCACGTCGTCGGGCAGCGCCTCCAGATCCTCCGGCAGCGGCGCGGGCGCGGGCTTCTCGTATCTACCCATGAGCGAGCAGACCCCTTCCTCGATGTAGATGCGGCGCCAGTTGCGGACCGCCTGGTCCGTGCATCCGATGTCGCCGGCCACGTCGGCCGGGTGCTCCCCCGCGGGAACGCGCAGGACCGCCGCCTCCTTTTCCCTGAAGGTGAATCTTAGCGCACGCCGCCTGGTCCGCGGCTGCTGCTTCCGCTGCGCGATCCAATACTTCAGGCAGCTGCGGCTCGGATACCCGAGCTCCGCCATGGTCCAGCCCACGCTCCGCGTCCGATCGTATGTCTCGAGCGCGATCCTCTTCTGCTCCTCGGAGAACATTCCGGCTCCTTCCCGCCCTCCGTCCTCCAAGTTTCCTGCCGCACCCCCAAATAGAAACAAAGCGAACTAATGCACTCTAAGCTAAGTATCAAATAGGCTATCAGCTGTAAAAAATGTTAAGGCAATCAGATATCTTTCGACAGGTTACTCAGAAACCGCCGAACGCTTTGGCGTTAGGGGAAGACCATTCAATGCGTTGTCCCTAGTTAGGTATCATATTTCTATCATGGGATGACTTACCGCATAAGCTGCATGGAATGATTTGCCACTTGGCCGCATTAATTGAATTCTCTAGCAAATGTGAGAAAAACGGGCGGCGACCCAATTTGGCAACCACCCGTTTAGGTCAAGCTGTTTCGCAAGCGTCCTATGCCAAGGCGTCTTCAGCGGCCAGCACGCCAGACGTGGCCGCCCAGCCCTGCTGAGAGCCGGAGCACACATTGACGTCGTAGTTCGCACCGTATAAACCAGCGGCATCACCGCCGGCGGCATACAGGCCAGAAATGGGATTGCCGCTCGTGCTCATGACGCGCATACGCTCGTCCACACGCAGGCCGCCAACCGTGGTGAACAACGTCGGGGTGATTTTTGCGCCGTAGAACGGTGCCTTGGATACTGCGAGGAGCTGTTCTTTGGGCTTCCCGTAGTCCTCGTCGATTCCTGAATCGCAGAAACCGTTGTAACGCTCAACTGTCGATTCGAGCACGTCTGGGTCCAGCCCGAGTCCTTTCGCCACATCGGCAATCGAGTCACCCTTTACGATGCCCTCGCACGAAAGCAGTCCCTCGCGGCACTCGAAGGGCTGTCCCGCGAGCGCACCCAAGTTGGGCATGGGCATGAAAGGACCGCTCTGCTCGATGTAGTCGATGAATCCGTCATCGAAAACAACGTAGTTCTCCGCCTGCGTGGTGAGCACGTTGCCGCACGCGGAGAAGTTCGAGGTGACACTCTCGTTGAAATAGCGCTCCCCTGTCTCGTTCACGCGAAGCGTGGGCTGCATGGTCAAGACGTAGTTGGGGATGTCGGAAAATGCGCTCGTGCCATCCAGCATGCCCGTGTGGTACATGACCGCACTCGGGATATGGGTGTCTGCGGCCGCCTCGGACGAGGCCAGCGCGATGCCATCGCCGTCGCGCCCCTCCATGCCCCATACGTGAACCGCATCGTAAGGCCGGCCTGTGAACCTTTCGAACATCTCGGGGCTGTTTGCGTACCCACCCGTCGCGAGAACGACAGCCTTCGCGTCGATTTGGATTTCTTTCCCGCCAATGGTGGCGAAGATTCCAGTCACGGAGCCATCGGAAACTACGATGCCCGTCATGGGGCATTCGGTCCTGAACTCGACGCCAAGCTCCGTCGCCTTCGCCTGCAGCACGTCGAGAACCGCTTTCATGCTCGTTGGCCCGCCTTCGCCCGCCGGAAGATGCCATACCTGGTATGACTCGCCTAGGGCCTCGACCGCGGCGTACGCGATTCCCTGGCCCTCGACCCAGTCGACCACCCTGCCGCACTCCTCGACGAACCTTCTTACCACCGGGCCGCTGCATGCGTAGTGGTGGTAATCCATCGTGTCCTTGACCACCTGGAGCTTGTCGATGGAGATGCCCTGCTCCAACTGAAAGCGCGTGTTGATGCCGCAAAGGCCCTCGGCGAAGGCCGAAGTGCCGCAGAGGCCAGAGTTCTTCTCGACGCAAAGTACCGAGGCGCCCAACTCGGCCGCGCGAAGAGCGGCGCACGTTCCCGCCGTGCCGGACCCGACGACGACGACGTCGAACGATTCGGTCCGCACGGGATTATGCGCCGCAGTCTTTTCGCCGCCCTGTTCGGCAGGTTCTTTCAGCTCGGCTTGTGGCGAGCATCCCGCGAGGCCGCCCGGCACCGCCCCTG
>CAUWJA010000212.1:0-2934 GCA_963558905.1 uncultured Eggerthellaceae bacterium | reverse complement strand
TATGGATGGTACGTATCGCTGTGCCGTAAAGGAGGTCTCTGAGGGGCAGACTGCGCGGAATGGACCTTTATGCGGCTCTCTGACCAGGGGTTTCTCGGTCGGGCCAGTTCTCGCTTCGGCCCAGTCGGCCGACCGGTCGGCTACCGGGCGATTCGACCCATACAAAACCGACGCAAAATGGCAAAACAGGGGGCTTTTCGGGCTGCTTAACGTTCCGGCCATACAAAACTGACACGGAATGGCCGCAGGCCTCATTTGGGTTAATCCGGGAGGCTGGTTTCGCCCGTGAACGAAAAGAGGACCCGCATGACGCGGGTCCTCTTCGCGAAAGGGGCCGAAGCGGTGTTCGTTGCGCAGTCCGGGGCTGCCGTGATCGGCGGCGGTCCGGGCGGCGCCGATGCCGACGCGGCGGGTTGAACGGCCGTTATGCGGCGGCGTTCTCCTCGCGGGACATGGCCTTCTCGTAATCCTTCGTACCGACGAAGATTTCGTTGGTGTAGGGGTTCTTGCCCAGCTTCTTGGAACGGTAGATCACGTATCCGAGGGCTGCGATGTTGGCGACCAGCGCGATGATGGAGACGACCAGGTTGATGTCGGGGTTGTTCACGGAGTTGACGGCGAAGACGGAGTCATTGGCGAACATGGGAACCACCTGGCAGAACATGCACCACAGGGCCAGCGTGTTGGCGCGGTTCTGGATCCAGCCGCCCTTGTTCCACAGCGCATTGGCGACGGTGGGGGCCAGCAGCAGGGCCAAGCCGCAGTACCAGGAGTGCGTGGGCAGGCAGTTGTAGGTGTAGCAGAAGTTCCACAGGTCGTAGGAGATGATGAACACCCAGGTCATGTCAGGCCACAGCATGTCCTGCTTCTTCTTGGACACGTAGATGCCGAACCAGCCGGTCATGACGAAGATGTTGAGCAGGCCGGCGATGCCGTTGAACACGTTGTGCCAACCGCCGTACAGGGTGACGCCCTCGACGGAGACCCACGTGGTGCCCCATGCGCGGATGGCGGACTCGAAGTCGCTGACCACGGCGATGAGGATGTTGATGGCAACGATCACGAACGGGAAGCACTTGAACCATTCGGCCTTGCCGAGCTTGCCCCATTTGTACTTCAGCGCCATGAAGCCGATGCAGCCGATGGTTGCGGCGTAGAGCTTGGCGTAGTGGAACCAGCTGCCCATGTCGGTGAACGTGGGGTTCTCAAGCGCCCACTGCTGGCCCATGGCCGCCCCGACGTTGATCGCGATGAAGTACGCGGTCAGAATGGCGGGAAGCACCAGGAAGCAGAAGATGCCGCCGGCCTTGGAGCGACGCGCGAATTCGTTGACCAGGATAAGGCCGACGAAGACTATCACCCAGCCGATCCACTGGTATATGGCGTTATCGCCGTAAACTTGGAACAACATGGTCTTTCCTCTCTTTCTCTCTCAAGTATTCGCCATGTATGTCAGGTGCCGGTCTGATGCCGGCGCGTTCCCAGATTTGAGGCGCGCAGACCGTGCCGTTGCGTGCAACGGTGCGTGCGGGCGGTTTGCGTGATGGGGCAGAGCGCAGCGGTCCGGAAGCTTCCGGTGTCACCTGCGTGCGGGGTCTATGCGTCCCCGGTCCATGTGCAGTGTTTGCGCGATGATGTCCTTGATGGTCTCGTCGTCTACGTCGGGGTGCTGGCGCATGTATCCGATGATGCCTACGATCAGCACATAGAACGTGTCGTAGACGTGGTCTATGCGGATGGTGTGCAAGCGGCCGTAATCCTGCACCGTCGTATCCACGATGTAGGCGGCAAGACGGTCGGCGACGCGGTTGACGAATTCGATGTAAAGCGCGGCGTTTTCGCTTGAGGCCAGTGCGCGGCGAAACGATCCGTTGCGGAACAGGGCGTTGCGCAACACCACCATGAGGCTGTCGAGGGCGTGTTCGATGTCTCCGACGCGCCTCTGCGAATTCCAGGTTTTCAATTCGGAGACGAATTCTTCGATGAATGAATCAAGCACGGCAGAGGTCAGGTCCTCTTTGCTTACGAAGTAGTGGTAGAACAGGCTTCGGGTTACGCCCAGCCTGTCGGTGATGTCTCGGACGGAAGTCTTCGTGAGACCCTGCTCCTCGAACAGTTGTCGCGCGCATGTGATGATATCTTCGCGGCGATTCATAATTCCTCCCTTTATTTTGGGATCTGTTGCAGAACCATGCATAGATATGCGCTTTGGCGACATGGGCGTGCACCTGGTTGCATAAGGCCTGGGAACGTATTCATCCATGGCCCATGCAGTAAGGGACGCTTTGCCGCATAGTTCGGCGACAGACCACAAAACCCCTGATGAGCGCAGTCTACGCCCCTCGTTGACGTATCGTCAATGTACACTTTCGACAATGTGTCAGTTTTGAGGAGGCTTCTTGTCCAAAGCTATTTCCTTTGCCTCCGCGAGCGTGATATATTCCAGACAACTTCAACGAAGTAATAAAAAAAGAGCTTCAGTGAAGTAAAAACAATCACCATGGAGAGAGGAAAGGGAGCCATGGACGAGAAACGAGAGGGGAAGACCGTGCAGGCCGGATCCGAGAAGGCAAAGCGCAAGCGCTGGCCCATCGTCGTGGGGGTGGTCGCTGCGGTTGCCGTAGCCGCCGGCGTGGGCTTTGCCGCATGGCATGCTCAGCCTTCATTCTGCAACGCCATCTGCCACACGCCGATGGATGCGTACTATGAGACCTATGCTGACGGCTCGACCGACAAGTACGGCAATGAGCTCGATGAGGCGGGCAAGAACTCCATGATGGCCTATCTGCATGTGCAGACCGATGGCACCACCTGCATGGACTGCCACGTCCCCAGCATCGGCGAGCAGATCACCGAGGGCATGAACTGGGTCACCGGCAATTATGAGATCGAGGGCACCAATGCTCTCGGCCAGGCCGTCGTGCCCGAGCGCAC
>CAUWJA010000211.1:0-2935 GCA_963558905.1 uncultured Eggerthellaceae bacterium | reverse complement strand
GTTTCCACCGACCACTCCCCTCTTTTCAAGGATGAGGATCCGTCCTGTTCCTGAATCGGCCAATCGGCGCGCGGCGATTGCTCCCGCAAATCCGGAACCAACGATGATGGTGTTATAGGAATGGATGTCGGCATCGGAGAATCCGACCAGGTTCAAGGGCATGCTGCACTCCTAAGCTGCGTTGCGTTCACTACCGATTTATCGCACGTCTAGCCATTGTAGCGTTGGGCCGATCGGGCCTGCTGGGGTATCATCATACCAACAGAATCGGTTGCGGATGCGATGGCGCGCTATCCTCCACCGTATCTGATAGATGGCATTTCCCAGAGAGGATTCATATGGCAACGTTTCTTGAGACCATGATCGAACGAGCCCGTGCCGATCGAAAGACCATCGTTCTTCCCGAGGGCAATGATGAGCGAACCCTCGCTGCAGCCGAAAAGATCATCGAGCAGGGCATTGCCTCGTTGATCATCCTCGGCAATGCCGGGGAGATCGAGTCGAAAGGCTATCGTCTCGAAGGTGCCCGCATCATCGATAATGCATCCGACCCTTTGCGTGATCAGCTTGCCGAAATGCTTTACGAGCTTCGCAAGGCCAAGGGCATGACGCGCGACGAAGCCGACGCCCTTATGGATGACGTCATGTATTTCGGAACCATGCTATTGAAGGCGGGAATGGCCGACGGATTGGTAGGCGGTGCGTGCCATGCGACGAAAGATGTCCTGCACCCTGCACTCCGCATCATCAAAACCGCCCCGGGGGCGAAGCTCGTCAGCTCCGTATTCATCATGGAGGTTCCCGATTGCGTTTACGGCGACTGCGGTACCTTCGCTTTCGCCGATTGTGCCGTATGCATCCAGCCTTCTGCGGAAGAATTGGCCGATATCGCCGTGTCTTCTGCTCGGACGTTCAAGAAATTGCTGGGTGGCGAGCCGCGGGTTGCCATGCTCTCGCATGCCAGCTACGGTAGCGTTAAAGACGACGACACCATGAAGGTTGTCGACGCTTTGGCCCTTGCCCGTGCGGCCGCACCTGAGTTTTCCATCGATGGAGAATTGCAGGCCGATGCTGCTCTCGTTCCTTCCGTCGGCGCATCGAAGGCTCCTGGTTCGCCAGTAGCCGGCAAAGCGAACGTGCTGGTGTTCCCGGATCTGGATGCGGCCAATATCGGCTACAAGCTCGTGCAGCGCCTTGCCAAGGCGCAAGCCTACGGGCCCATATTGCAGGGACTGGGCGCCCCGATGAATGATCTGTCGCGCGGGTGTTCCGCGGATGACATCGTTGGCGTCGTGGCCATTACCGCAGTCCAAGCGCAGAATGCCTAGCGACAACCTGCATTTTCAGGGAATCGCCTATCGTGTGCCGCAAAGCGGATGAAAGCTAAAAATAACAGGGACCTCCATGCGGGGTCCCTGTTATTTTGCCTGTGTGCGAGCTGGCGGCTTGATACGATTTCGATAGAAAAGCTGCAGAAGTTAGAGCTTGGAGATGATTTCGTAGGTATCGCGAGCGATCATGAGTTCCTCGTTGGTGGGAATGACGACGATTTTGACAGGCGATTCATCGCGTGAGATGAATCGCTCGCGGCCATGATAATGCGCCTTGTTCTTCTCTTGGTCGAGGATGATGCCGAGAGGCTGCAAGCCTGCGAAAACGAGACGGCGCATGCGGTCGCAGTTCTCCCCTACGCCGGCGGTCATCACGATGGCGTCGACACCGGCCATCTCGACGATGTACTGGCCGATGTATTTTCTGATCGACTGTGCGTACATCTCATAGGCGAGGATTGCGCGCTCATTGCCCTCTTCGGCGCCTTTGCGGATGTCGCGCATATCATTGCTGATACCGGAGACGCCGAGCAGCCCGGATTTCTTGTTCATGAGTTCATTGAGCTCAGCAGGTGAAAGCCCTTCGTTTTCCGCAAGGAACGGCAGGATGGCGGGGTCGATCGAACCGCAACGCGTTCCCATCATGAGGCCGTCGAGAGGAGTGAATCCCATCGAGGTGTCCATTGCGATGCCGTGGTCCACCGCTGCAAGCGAGCAGCCGTTGCCCAGATGGCACGTGATGATCTTGAGGTCTTCGAGCGGTCTATCGAGCAGCGCCGCACAGCGGGATGCGATGTAACGATGGGATGTCCCATGCGCTCCGTACTTCCGTATGCTGTATTTCTGGGATAGTTCGTAGGGTAGCGGATACATGTATGCAGCGGGCGGAAGCGTCTGGAAGAAAGCCGTGTCGAATACGGCAACCTGGGGTTTTTCAGGCATGATGGCCTGGCAGGCGCGAATGCATTTCAGAGCCGGAGGATTGTGGAGCGGCGCGAGCGCGCACAGCTCTTCGATTTTGGCGATGACATCCTCATCGATGAAGGCCGACGAATCGAAGTAGTTGCCTCCATGCACTACGCGATGGCCGATGGCGTCGATCTGGTCAAGGGAGGTGATGCCGCTTCGCTCGCTATGGATGAGCGCCTCGAATACGATGCGGAGAGCTTCCTCATGGTTTTCCATGTACTGCTCGAAGATGCGCTCTTCTTTATCGGCGCCATGTTTGATATAGGAGTCTTTGCTCCCTACCCTCTCGCACAGACCTTTGGCAAGAACTTTGTTTTCGAATACGTCGACAAGCTGATATTTCAGCGATGAAGAGCCGGCGTTTACCACCAAAACCTTCACTGACAACCCCGCTATCTTCCTATAGGGCCGGCGAGCCGGAGTTCATCGGAGCGCCGCCAAGCACGTGGACATGGACGTGATGGACTGTTTGGCAGGCATCGTCACCCGTGTTGACGATGACGCGGTAACCGGATTCCGAAATCCCCTTGATTTCAGCGATCTTTTTGACGGTGTTGAAGAGCTTGCCCATGAGCTCGTCAGGCAAGCCTGCACCGATGTTTGCGAAGTGCTCGCGGGGGATTATAAGGGTGTGC
>CAUWJA010000210.1:0-2960 GCA_963558905.1 uncultured Eggerthellaceae bacterium | reverse complement strand
AAAACACGCTGCACATCGACATCTTCAACCCACGCATCGCGCATGATGTTGGCCCTGATCCCCGAAGCGTCCACACGCAGAAGCGTGGTGTCTGAAGGGATGTTGGCCAGAGCACTCATCTCCTCACCGGTGAGGTGCTCGACGCCGGAGACGGTGACCTGTTTGATGGCGAAGGCATCGGACCAGTACAGGGCCACCACGCCTATGACAAGCAGACCTATGAGCGAAAACACCGCAATGGTCTTCATCATCCATGAACGATACGTCCGCCGGGCCCTGTCGGCACGTGCGCTCTGGGAAACGGCGCCGACTTTCACTCCTGCACGATAATCCCGCCCCGAATAGCTGACCGGACCGCCCAGGGCCGGACCCGTGTACCCCGATGAGCCGGAAGCGCGCCACGGAGCGTAGTCGCCGGGCGCAGCGCCCAGAGGCCGATTGCCGCGATTGCGAGGGGCCGGCGAAGAGGGTGCGGACGGTGTGCGCCTTGAAACAGCACTTCTCCTATTCGAACCCAAGGAACCGCACCTCCGGAGCAAGATCGACGCCGAATCTATCCTTCACGGTATCTTGGACGAAATGGATGAGGGTTAAAACCTCGTCAGCCGTCGCATCCCCGTTGTTCACGATGAAGTTGCCGTGCAGCATCGAGATCTGGGCTCCGCCGCATGCGGTCCCTTTCAAACCCGCTTCTTCGATGAGACGGCCGACCGAGTGGCCCTCGGGATTCTTGAACACGCTGCCGCATGACGGAGCCTGGAGCGGCTGAGTCCGCTTACGGCGGGCCAAGGCGCCTTCCATCTTCGCCCTGATCATGTCCTCCTCCCCGTCAAGGGAGGAGAGCTCGCACTCGAGCACGACTTCATCGTACGGGAGGGAGCTGGCTCGATAGCCCCAATCGATATCGGACCCGCGATAGCGCACCAGTCCCGCACCGGGCCTCAGCGATGTGACCGAGAGCACGCGCTCGCCGAGGCTCTCGAACCGCGATCCCGCATTCATCCGCAGCGCGCCGCCCACCGTTCCCGGCGTCCCCACGGCGAATTCGTATCCGGCGCGGCCGTTGCGAAACGCCTCTTGGACAACATGGGACAACCGCGCACCGGCGCCGACGCAGAACACGCCGTCGGAGACATCGAACACGCACTGGGAAAACGAGGGGCCGAGCGTGATGACCGCACCCTTGAATCCGGCATCCGACACCAAGAGATTGCTCCCCTTCCCGATCACGATCCACGGGATGGAGGATGCATGGCAGTATTCGATGAACGAGGTCAGCGAACCCAAGGAATCTATCTGGGCGAACAGCGATGCAGGACCGCCGATACGATATGTCGTGTGCCTGCTCAGGGGCTCATCCGCCAAGACGAACCCGGCGAAATCATCTCCGAGGACCGCCTTGGCATCGAACTGCCCGCAAGCGGCCGCATTACGTGAAGCCATGGGCGAACCTAGTGCGATCGGAGGGCTTCGACGATGCGCGGCGCGAACGCAGTCACGTCTCCTGCTCCCATGGTGATGAGCAGATCGCCTTCACCCACTCGGGAAAGGACGGCATCGAGCACTTTGTCCCTATCTGCGATATAGACGCAGCGGGGAGCACCTTCGTGCGCAGCCACGGCGTCGGCGATGGTCTGCCCGGAAACGCCCGCAATGGGCGCTTCGCCTGCCGCGTACACGTCCATGAGGACCACCTCATCCGCAGCATCGAACGCCGCCCCGAATTCCCCCGCAAGGCTCTGCGTGCGCGAGTAGCGATGCGGCTGGAACAAGACGACCACGCGCCTGCGGCCAAGGCCCGCGGCGGCCGAAAGAGTGGCTGCGATCTCCGTGGGATGATGCGCGTAATCGTCCACAACAATCACGCCCGCGCCCTCGCCGATGAGGTCGAATCTCCGGCGAACGCCGGAATACGATGACAATCCGCGGGCCGCTGCCTCGACATCCAAACCCAAAACCCAGATCACGCCCAGAACGCCTGCGGCATTGAGCGCGTTGTGGCGGCCGGGATTGCTGCCGAGACGGCAATCGGTGCGGACGCCGTCGGGAAATGCGACCTCGAATACCGTCGCAACGCCGTCGGTGCGGTAGTTCTCGACGCGGATATCGCAACCATCGTTGAACCCGTAGGCGACCGTTCGGCGGCCGGTGGAACGGGCGGTTTTCAGAAGACCCTCATCCTCGCCGCACACGACGCATGCCCCATCCTCGGGAACCGACCCCATGAACCGCGCAAAGGTATCGTAGATCTCATCGATTCCGCCCGCGTAATGGTCGAGATGGTCGGCTTCGATATTGGTGACGAGCGCGACATACGGGCTCAAATTGAGGAACGACCCATCGGATTCATCGGCTTCGACCACGTAGTAGTCGCCGGAACCGCTCACGGCATTCGTCTGATATGCATCCACGATGCCGCCGACCACAAACGTAGGGGACAGGCCCAGGGCATCCACTGCAGTGGCGAGCATCGACGATGTCGTGGTTTTCCCATGCGTACCGGCAGCCGCAAGCGTCTTCAGACCCTCGCCGAGTGCAGCGAGCATCTTCGCACGCTGCCATACCTCGATACCATGTTCGCGGGCGAAAGCGAGCTCGGGGTTGGATTCGGGAATCGCCGTGGACACGACCACCACGTCGCAGTCTTGCGGAACGTTTTCGGCACGATGCCCGATATGGATTTCGATGCCGGCTTCGACGAGCTGGTCGGTATAGCGGGAGCGCTTCATATCGGAGCCGGAAACGCGCATGCCGGAATCGGCTGCCACGCGGGCGATTCCGCTCATGCCGACACCGCCGACGCCGATGAAATGGACGCAGCGCGCAGATGTATCATTGCACATGGAAAGACTCCTTGTCGTTTATGACTCAATCTCTGATTGTATCCCCGTGACGCCCTATTCGGCAGCTTTGGCGCAACGTCTCACAACATCTGCCAAGTTGGCAGCCGCATCGCGGGC
>CAUWJA010000209.1:0-2972 GCA_963558905.1 uncultured Eggerthellaceae bacterium | reverse complement strand
GTTGAGGTCGCCACCGAGTAACCGGGATCGACGCCCCAAAGCTCGATGGTGACGGTCGTATCGGTATATCCCGCGCGGACAAGCACATCGGAATCGGAGTCGTTGGTCCACACCAAGTCAAGATACGACCAGGCAATTGCAGCATCCCTGCCATCAGGATAACTTGACATGTAGAGGCTATGGTTATGCCGGACAGGAATCGGGAATCCGGATTCGTACACCGCATTGAATACCGTGGTCGCTACCTGACAGACCCCTCCGCCGAAGTCGTCGACAAGCTCGCCATCGACAATCTGGCTTGCCGCCTGGTATCCGGCAGCCTCGGAAATCTCACCAGAAGCCTGGAGCATCGACCAATCCGAATGCGCCTTGGCCACCGATCCGTCAAGGTAATCCGACATAAGGTGGATATTATGGTTGCGCGTCGGATAATCGGCCGTGTATTCAGTGGTGAACGATGAGATCTCAACGATAACACCGAGGCTCTCCGCCTCATCGAAAGTCATGGTTTCCGGAACATCGACCGAAGGCACAGCAACGACAGGAGCCTCGGTGCGTCCTTCAGAGGAGCCGAATAAAGATCCGGGAAGATCCTCCAGAGCCTGTTCGAGCATTGGAATCTGCCCCTGAGCCTGAGCATGGACGAGCACCTCGCCGGAATCCGATTCAAACGACACGACGCAGTCAGCCAGACCGACAGCCGAAATCACCTCCTGCTTCAACTGGGATCTGGCCGCGGGAACGTCTATGCCGAGTTCAAGGACCCATTGTCCATCGACCATCGAGGGTTCAGCCGTAACCCAACTGCCGAATTCAGCAGCAGACACGCTCCAAACCTGATCGCCATAGGTGAATTCGACTCCATAAGTTATCGCGTCATTCACCTTGTCCGCCGCCGCTTGAGCGGACTGCATATCTATGCGCATAGGAGCGAACTCGACTTCTGCGATGATCGTGGCCTCAGTGGAATCAGGATCAAGCAGACCCGCATTCAATGCGGAAACCAAATCATCGCGGTTCACCATCATGCCGTCATGGCCCTCTACGGCATAGGCGTGGCCATCCTCGACCGCAATGCCGCAATCAACCCGCGGGTCACCGGCAACCGCATCGATCGCAGATGCAAGGTTCTCTATAGCCGAATCATTGAACGTCGCACTGATCGGCAGATCCCTGCCATCGAAGCGCGCCGACACCCGGGCAAGAATTCCTCCATCGGATCGTCCGACCTCGAAAGCCTCCACGGCCGCAGCATGCGGATCGAACGAAGCCTGCAGCGATCCAGCATCGACGCGCCAAGCGGTCTGGGAACCCGTAGATTCCTCATCGACCTGGACATCGGAGAACACATCCTCACCCGACGCGACTCTATCCGCAGTCTCTTGATCGGCATAGACATAAACCTCATTGCCCGCGAATGCAGCGGAATATCTCCCATCGATGGCCTTCGCCGCCTCTTCGACGGTCAATCCGGAAACATCGACATCGCCGACTCTGACGCCCGAATAGATCTTGTCTGACGTAATGATGAAATCCGCAACGAAAACAACAGCAAGGGATACAAAAACAGCGGAAAGTCCGACAAGCACTTTGGTGCGTGCAGGGCGGGCATGGGGCGCGCGTGCAGAAGAGGAAGCCGCACTTGGACGGGAGCCCTGATGCGCAGCTCGCGGCGCACGCACGGACGGACCTCCCGATAAAGCCGAGCGATATGAAGCACGGGGGCGGTCTGCGTGCAGCATTCGGGACCCGGCAGTGCGCTGCGTGCGAGAACGGTCGGAATGCATCGCACGAGGATGGTCGACACGCGAAGCGTCCGCACTCCTGCGATGGAGCACGGACGGTTCGATGGTCGATGGTGTTTTTGAAATCCTGCGGCCTACAGGCCGAGGTTGTCGGGAAGGCATCTATTACTCGCTTTCAACAGCTTCCGACTGAGCGGCGCGCATCCCCCTCCATCCACGAACAGCATAGATGACCGTCGTGACCAAGGCGAGAATCAGGCCCGCATACACGAACCAGATACCCCAGGATACCGCACCGCCGTTGAATCCGGGAAGCCATGCTATGTCGCATAATCCCAGACCGGGCAGAATGGGAAAGTTCAAAAGCAGACCGGCAAAGCCAACGAACAGAAACGTCGTGGCCACCTTGCCGGCATAAACCACAGGAACACGCACGTGGTATCTGAACAGGAGATATCCGCCGCCGCACAGCAAAAAGAGATCGCGGATCACAACGACGAGAATGATCCACAAAGGCAGGCGACCCACACAGAGCAGAGCCACCACACCGGAGATCATCAAAATCCGGTCCACCGCAGGATCGAGAAGCTGCCCGAGTTTCGAAACGGAATTCGTCCGTCGGGCAATCTGTCCGTCAATCCAATCAGTACCCGCAGCCAAAGCGAACAGCAACGTAGCCAGAATGTCATAGCCATTGAACAACAGCACCAGGAAAGCGGGCACCATGCAAAGCCGAATGAACGAAATGACATTCGGTATAGTGAAGATCTTATTGCTGACTTGCTCCTGTTTCTGCTGATGCATTCTTCTTCGCTGCCTCCCGTGCCGCTTTCGCCTCCAATGCGGCCTTGATTTTAGCAGCTTTCGCAGCCTCCTTCGCTGCAAGGGCTTCTTTTTCATCGTCCTGTAACTCTGGCGCATGCAAACTGTAGGGCGACTTCGATGATGCAGGAGGCGCATATTGCGGTAGCATCACAAGGGAGTGCTTAGGGCACTCACGCACGCATGTACCACATTGAACGCAGCGGAAATAATCGATTGACCAGGTCTTCTCCTTCTTCTGAACCGAAATGGCGCCGGTCGGGCAGCGTTTCTCGCAAATGGAGCAGAGAATGCAGGCGGACATGTCGTTATCCACCCTTCCCTTCAGCCCTTCCGGCTGAAACCGGGTTTCAGCCGGGTACATGATGGTCTCAGGCTTGCTGACCAGCGAGCGCAATGTCATTT
>CAUWJA010000208.1:0-2978 GCA_963558905.1 uncultured Eggerthellaceae bacterium | reverse complement strand
CACGATGCCGGTCATGTTCATCTCATCGGGCTGGGCGGCGCGCTTCATGAGCTCAGGCGGGCAGCCGGCGCCGGCCATGATGCCCGTGCGCATGTGGCTGAAGTCGGTCTTCGCGTAGTCCTCATGGTTGAACATGGCTATGAACATGGTGGGCACGCCGTTGAAGGCGGTGATCTTCTCCTGCGTGATGCAGTGCAGCGACGCCTTCGCGCTGAAGTACGGCATGGGGCAGATCGTGGCGCCGTGCGTCATGGACGATGTCATGGACAGCGTCATGCCGAAGCAGTGGAACATGGGCACCTGGATCATGAGGCGGTCGGCGGTTGACAGGCCCATGCGGTCGCCGATGCACTTGCCGTCGTTGACCACGTTGCGGTGCGTGAGCATGACGCCTTTGGGGAATCCCGTGGTGCCGGAGGTGTACTGCATGTTGCATACGTCGTCGGGGCGCACGTCGGCGGCCATGCGCTGCACCTTCTCGAGCGGCACCAATTCGGCGCGGTCCATGGCTTCTTCGAAGGTCAGGCAGCCGGGCATCCGGAAGCCTGCGGTGATGACGTTGCGCAGGAACGGCAGGCGCTTGCAGTGCAACGCATCGCCGGGCTTGGTCTGCGCGATTTCCGGGCACAGCTCGTTGATGATGGCGCGGTAGTCGGAATCAAGGGCGCTATCCACCATGACCAGCGTGTGCGTGTCGGATTGGCGCAGCAGGTATTCGGCTTCGTGGATCTTGTAGGCGGTGTTCACGGTGACCAGCACCGCACCGATCTTGGTGGCCGCCCAGAACGTGATGTACCACGCGGGCACGTTGGTGGCCCATACGGCAACCTTGCTTCCGGGCTTGACGCCCATGGACACGAGCGCTCGGGCGAAGGCGTCCACATCGTCGCGGAATTCCTCGTAGGTGCGCGTGTAATCCAGCGTGGTGTACTTGAAGGCGTACTGGTCGGGGAAGCATTCGACCACCTTGTCGAGCACCTGGGGGAAGGTCAAGTCGATGAGCTCGTCTTTCTTCCAGATGTATTCGCCCGTGCCGTCATGGTTCAGATACAGCGTGCGGCGCTTGCCGCGGGTGTCTTCGAAGCGCTCCATGTAGTTGACGAAGTGGGGGAAGATGATCTCCTTGTCGGTGAGGTCCTCCATCCATTCGGGCATCCATTCCAGCGATACGAAGCCGTCGTAGTCGATGGAGGACAGCGCGCGCACCACCTCGTCGATGGGCAGCGTGCCTTCGCCCACCAGATTGAAGGTGCCGTCGTCATCGGAGTCGCGCATGTGGACGTGCTTGACGTAGGCGCCCAGGTTCTTGATGGTGGTTGCCGGGCTTTCGCCGCCTGTGCGGTAGACGTTGTGCACGTCCCACAGAACGCCCAGGTAGTCGCTGGCGAACGCGTCCAGGATGCCGGTCAGGCGCGTGGTGCTGGAGAAGATCCCGCTGGATTCGATCAAGAGGATGACGCCGTGCTCTTCGGCATAGGGGACAAGGCGGGTCAGCGCTGCGTTGATGGCGTCCTCGTCGTCGTGCTCCACGATGGCGCACACCATGCCCACGCTGGCGGCCTGGGCAAGATCGATGAGACGTTCGACGGCTGCGACCTGCTCCTCGCCTGCGGAGATGTCGATGGGGGAGTCGAAGACGGGGATGGACAGGCCCGCATCGCGCAGGGCGCGCGCGGTGGCCTGGGTGCTGTAGCGGTCGAGCGGGCCGCCCTTGCCGGTGAAGGCGGCGTCGGTCAGAGGATCGTGGACCTCGATTCCGGCGAAGTCCATTTCAATGGCGGTCGCGACCAGCTCGTCCCAGGAGCAGTCGGTCCAGCCGCGGGTGGAAAAGGAAAGCTTCATCAGTTCTGCTCCTCGTAGGCGATCTTGTTGAGCGCGTTGATGTACGCGCGGATGCTGGATTCCACGATGTCGGTGGAGATGCCGCGGCCGGAATAGACCTTGCCGTCGGCGATGAGCTTGACGATGGATTCGCCGACAGCTTCGCGGCCTTCGGTGACGGCGCGGATGCTGAAGTCGTCGAGTTCGTAGTGCTTGCCCACGACCGATTCGATGGATTTGAATGAGGAGTCGATGGGGCCGTCGCCAAGCGACACGGCTTCCACCGTCTCGCCGTTTTTGAGCAGCGAGATGTGCGAGGTGGCCTTGAAGCTCAGGCCGGAGTTGATGACGTAGCCCTCAAGCGTGTAGGTGGGGGGCACCTGCAGCGCGGCGGAGGCCACGATGGCATCCAGCTCGGTCGCGCCCACGCGGCCCTTGTTGGCGGCAATCTTCTTGAAGGCCTCGAAGACCGCGGCGGCGTCCTCGTCGGAGAGGCTGTAGCCCAGGCGCTCCACGTAGCCCATGACGGTTGCCTGGTCGTCGGCGGCGGTGAGCTCGAAGGCTTCGGCGGCTTCGGGGGCAGTGCCGGCCGCGGGCAGAGGCTTGGTGCGGTCGCCGCAGCACAGGCGGGCGATCTGGCCCATGGCGCGCTTGAGCTCGGTCACGCGTACGCGGCTGCGGGCGTCCAGCGCATCGGATTTGGCGGCCAGGATCTTCGCCACGTTGTCCAATGAGGTGACGCCCATGGGGTATGACGCGGCTTTGACCAGGGATGCGCCGGCCATGACGCCGGCCACGGCGCAGGCGTCGGCCATGTTGAGGGCATTGCTGCAGGATATGCCCAACTCGATGTCCTTGAGCCGGGGGGCGGCTTCGAGCAGTTCGGTGATGAAGCGGGCGAATTCGCCGGGCAGCATGGAGCCGGCGGCGTCGCATACGGTCACGGTCTTGGCGCCCGCCTCGATGACGGCGTCGATGATGCGGGCCAGGTAGGCGATGTCGGTGCGGGTGGCGTCGAAGGCCATGAACTCGACGTCGTCGGTGAGCGCGGCGCATGTCGCCACGGCCGCGGCGGCGTCGGCGATCAGCGCGTCGGCCTTGCGATGCTGGATGTATTCCATGCACGAGGGGCTCACGGCCGCTTCCACCTGGAGGCG
>CAUWJA010000207.1:0-2993 GCA_963558905.1 uncultured Eggerthellaceae bacterium | reverse complement strand
ACGGAAGTTGGCGGGAAGCGACGTACGGCCTTTTGCATCCATCTTATGGGCGTATTCACCGATAAGGTTGTGCACCGTATGTTCCCTCCCTTCCTCCCTTCAGGGCTTTCCGTGACGAACATTCTACCACAGGCATCCCACTTTATGGCATTTTTATCCCACTTCATGACACTTTTGCTCATTTTCGCCCGAAACACGCTGTTATCCAAGCATCAAAACGCCAATTTGAAAAAAGATGTAGGGGCACGAAGAACCGCACCACTAGATGTGGTGGAACGGTTTCAGGTGGGGCTCAGTGGAAAAGATGCGGCAAATCCCGCTCAAATATGGTGGAAAGATGAAGTCGGACGTCCGAAGGCGACGCGCGGTGGCATTCAGTGGGAAATCCGGGCGCGCGGATGGGCCGCAAGGTACTCTTCGCGGATATGGGACCTGTCGACATGGGTGTATATCTGCGTGGTCGAGATATCGGAATGCCCCAGCATCTCTTGGATGGAACGCAGATCAGCGCCGCCTTCTAGCAGATGGGTGGCAAATGAATGACGGAGCACATGGGGATGAAGCCCCTCGATACCGGCCATCCTCCCCCGCGCTTCAACCAGCTTGAAAACGCTTTGGCGGGACAGGCGTCCTCCGCGCGCGTTGAGGAACACCGCGGCGATCGGTCGGGACGGAGCGAGCAGGGTCGCGCGCGCAGCGTCCAGATAACGAGCAAGGCATGCCGCCGCAGCGCCGCCGATAGGCACGATGCGCTCCTTCATCCCCTTTCCGCTCACCCTGAGAAAGCCTTCGGAAAGCATCGCATCATGCAGGTCCATGCCGACCAATTCGCTCACGCGCAGGCCGCATCCATACAGCACCTCCACGATGGCGCGGTTACGCACCGACAGCGGGTCCGTACCCCAATCGCCATCCAACAAAGCATCCATCTGGGCAACCGACAGCACTTCAGGAAGCCGGCTGGGCACTTTCGGCAAGACGATGGCCGCGCACGGGTCGCTTCGGCTCATGTTCTCGCGGACCATGAACCGGTGAAAACCCTTGAGCGCAGAGACGTGGCGCTCGATGCTCGATGGCGCGTAGCCTCTATCCATCAAATCGGCCTCATAAGCCACCACATGGTCGCGGCAAACCCCATCAGGCTCACGGACGCCCGCGTCGAGCAGGTAGGCGCACCAGTCACGCAGATCGGCCCCGTAGGAATCAAGCGTACGGGGAGACGATCCGCGCTCTATCGCAAGATACGAAAGATAGTCATCCGCGCATTGCCCGATTCTCGACGAACCCAAGCCGTCGGGGATGATTCGATGTTTCACTTCGCAAGCCATGTTGACAGGCTAACGCGCTCCGCAGGCGATTTCAACCCGCCCATGCAGACGCACCGCATGCACCCATCGGCGGAAGGCAGGGTTTTACATAAGCGAAACGCAACAGGTGATTCGACGCCGACGCGGTGCGCTATAATCGTCTGATGCCAAAACCGCGTCAGAAAGGCACCCCATGCGCATCGGCTTCGACAATGAAAAGTACATCAGCCTGCAAGCGGAGCACATCCGCAACCGCATCGACCAGTTCGGCGGGAAACTGTATCTGGAATTCGGCGGAAAACTCTTCGACGACTACCACGCAAGCCGCGTCCTGCCCGGATTCGAGCCCGATTCGAAGATCCGCATGCTCAAAAGCATCGCCGACGACGTCGAAATCGTCGTGGCGATCAATGCGAACGATATCGAGAAAAGCAAGATCCGCGGAGACCTGGGCATCACCTATGATGATGACGTCCTGCGGCTCATGGACATCTTCCGCGGCCTGGGTTTCTATGTCGGGAGCGTTGTCATCACCCAATACTCCAACCAGCCTGCAGCCGACCTCTTCCGTCGCAGGCTCACCTCGCTGGGCATCGTATGCAAGGTCCACTACCCCATCGCCGGCTATCCTTACGACATCGACCACATCGTCAGCGATGAAGGGTTCGGCAAAAACGAGTACATCGAGACCACACGCCCCCTGGTCGTAGTCACCGCGCCAGGCCCCGGATCGGGAAAGATGGCGACCTGCCTCTCGCAGCTCTACCACGAGCACAAGCGCGGCGTCGCAGCAGGCTATGCGAAGTACGAGACGTTCCCCGTATGGAACCTTCCCCTCAACCACCCTGTCAACATGGCCTACGAGGCTGCCACGGTAGACCTCGATGACGCGAACATCATCGACCCCTACCATCTGGAGACCTACGGCATCACCACAGTCAACTACAACAGGGATGTGGAAGTGTTTCCGGTGCTCAAGGCCATGATGGAACGGATTTCCGGGTCGAGCCCCTATATGTCTCCGACCGACATGGGCGTCAACATGGCCGGTATGGCCATCATCGACGACGATGCAGTGCGCGAAGCTGCCAAAATGGAAATCGTGCGCCGCTATTTCCAAACCGCCGTCGACATCAAAAGAACCGGACTCGGCGAAGAGCGCATGAACAAATTGGAGCGGATCATGAACCAGGCGGGAGTGACGCCCGGCTTCTCCCCCGCACGCAGCGCCGCCCTGCTCAAAGAAGAAACCACCGGCGCACCTGCCGGCGCCATGGTTCTTCCGGACGGCCGCGTCGTGACAGGCAAGACCTCCGACCTTCTCGGTGCCGCCTCTTCGCTGTTGATCAATGCACTCAAGGATGTCGCCGGTGTCGCCGATGACGTTTTGGTCATCAGCGATACGGCCATCACGCCCATCTGCCACCTCAAAACCGCTCAGCTTTCGAGCAAGAACCCCCGCCTGCATTCGGACGAAACGCTCATCGCGCTTTCCATCAGCTCGGCCACCAATCCAGATGCAGCCCAGGTGCTCGACCATGTCGGCGATCTACGAGGCTGCGACGCCTTCTTCTCCGTCATCATCTCGGCAACCGATGAAGTCATCTACCGCAAACTTGGCATCAACGTATGCTGCGAGCCGAAATACGAACAGCACAAGTACTACCACAAATAGCCATGAAGAAT
>CAUWJA010000206.1:0-3033 GCA_963558905.1 uncultured Eggerthellaceae bacterium | reverse complement strand
GGGAGATCGAACATCTTGCCCGCAAGGACGTTTGAGGTGGATGCGCATCCGCCCACCACCGCTGCCCGGCTCGCCCACAGAGAACCTCCGGCTCCCTGGGCGCGGCGCAGGCCGAATTCCGCAACGGGGCTTTTCGCCGCCAAGCACACGCGCGCCGCCTTCGTGGCGATGAGCGTCTGGAAATTCACGCAGTTCAAAAGCGCAGTCTCAAGAAGCTGGCACTGGAGGATGGGGCCGCAGACGCGCACCAACGGCTCGACGGGGAACACGACCGTCCCCTCGACCACGGCATCGATATCGACGGTCAACCGAAGATCGGCCAGGTACTCCAGGAATTCCGGCTTGAACAGAAGACCGCCGCCCGGGGCGGGCAGCCCGGCCAGATACTCGACATCCTCCCGGGTGAAGCGGAACCCATCGACCATCTCCGCCAATTGGGCCATGCCGCATGCCACGGCGAATCCGCCCTTGAAGGGGTTGTCGCGGAAGAACATATGGAAGCAGGCCTGCTCATCGGTCTTGCCGCACTCCCAATAGCCCTGGGCCATGGTCAATTGGTACAGGTCGGTCAACAGGGCGTAGTTGAGGGTTCCGGGCTCAGCGGAAATACCCTGGGCATCGCAGATGCCGGCCGATGCCGACGCATCCGCCCTGCACTCATTCACGTTCATCCCCATCACCTACTTCTCGGCTTCCCCGCCTTGGGCCTTGTGGCTGCGGCGTCGCGACTTCCTATGGTCCGTTGCGGGAGCAGACCCGCCCGCAGAGGCCCCTTCGACACGGTTCTGACGCTCGGGCGCATTCTGGGACGAAAGGCTTGATGAGCGCTGGCCGGGGCGCTTGGAACCGTCTCGACGCTGCGCCGGCTTGGCTGCGGGCGCATTCTGGGAACGGCTCTGCTGGCCGGAGGGCTTACGCGGTTTCGACTGGTTCTTGGACGACTTCGCCTGCTTGCCCTCCCCGGCGGCTCCAGTGCGCTGCTGCGCCGGACGCGCGGCATCCTGGGAGCCTGCCGCCTTGCCTGAAGCCGAAGAAGAGCGACGTCGGCGGACCGGCTTCGCCTGCGAAGACTCCTGGCGGGAGGCTCCGGAAGCATCCGCCGACCGAACGGGCGCGGCCTTCTCCTGCTTGGCAGCCTCTTCAACCTGACCCGCCTCATGCGTGCGGCCCGCGCGCTTGCGGCGGCGGGGTTTGCGCGAAGAGGTTGCCTGGGATTCGTCGGCTGCGGGCTTGGCGCGGCGTGCCTGAGGGTTGGATGCTATGGCATCGATACCCGTGAACATCGGCGTGACAAGGGATTCGACGGTCGTAGAGCTCGCCATGACGGCATTCAGACATTCATCGAACACCTCCGCAGACACTCTGCAGGGCTTGCCGGTCTTCTTATCCACTTCCATATCCGCCAGAGGCACTTTGACCCGTTTGCCATCGGAAGTCAGAAGCGTCACGGTTTCGCGGGGGACGTTGATCTCGATCACCTTCGCCTCGCCTTTGGGAGTGGAGATCATCGAGTTGATCTTGGGGCTGCGCGTCTTGAATTCCTTGTAGATATCGGACTCGTAGCGCAAGCAGCACATGAGTCTGCCGCAGACGCCGGAGATCTTCTGGGGATTGAGGGAAAGATCCTGGTCTTTCGCCATGCGGATGGACACGGGATTGAATTCGCCGCCCAACCGCTTGCAGCACAGCTCCTGACCGCAATGCCCCAGACCGCCCACGATGCGCGCCTCGTCGCGCACGCCGATCTGGCGCATGTCGATGCGGACATGGAAGCGGGCGGCAAGCGCACGCACGAGCTCGCGGAAATCGACCCTGTCTTCGGATTCGAAATAGAAGATGGCCTTATCGCCGTCGAAAAGGTACTCGACCGTAACGGGATGCATGTCGAGCCCCTGCTCGGCCACCATCTGCTTGAATACAGGAAGCGCATCGGCCGCCTGCTGCTGCAGCCTCTTCCACGTCACCTCGTCTTCGGCCGTGGCGACACGGACAACCGGCTTGAGCGGGGATTTGAGGTTAGAAATCTGGTCCTGGGAAACCTCTTTGAGGTCTTCTTCGGCACGCCCGAATTCAAGGCCCCTCTCCGTTTTCACGATCAGATTATCGCCCTTCTTGAATTCAACGCCATTGTGCGCGAACCAGAGCACTTTGGGGTTGTATGTCAGCCTAACGGCGGCTACCTGTGCCATACAGCACCTCTCTTATCTCAAAAAGCATTGCTTCGATACTCAATTGCGGTGACACATTATACGAGATGGCGTCCTCGGCCGTCGCCACGCACTCCAAAGCTCGGCAAACCCTCGCTTCGTCAGTGCGATGGGCCGCATGCTCTATGCCGGATTCGACATCTGCGTTGATGATCAGCTCAGGCGCACCTGCGCACACCATCATCACATCGCGAAGCCAGGACCGCACGATGCTGAGAAGCTGTCCCAGATACTCGAAGCTCATTTGGGACAAGGTGCGCTTGTGCTGGGTTTCCAGCATTCTGAGCGCTTTCTTCTGGAGGAAGTCCGCATTGTCCGCCAGAACCTCCTCCTGCTCGCGGCGCACATCGTCGAGCGGAGCGTTCGCAGCCGTGACCAAGGAGCCGGCCACCGACAGCACATCCAGATCATCGGCATCCGCCAGCTGCTCCAGCGATGAGATCACATTGCGGCGAAACGCCAGGCGCTCATTGGATTTGAGGAAGCGGACCGCCTTGGTCACCGATCCGCCGCATGCCTGGATGGCGACGGCGGCCTCCTGGGCGGTGGCGCCGGTATGCTGCACCAGAATGGCCGCGGCTTCGCTTGCGGGAATATGGCGGAACGCCACCACCTGGCAGCGAGAGACGATAGTGGGCAGCACGCTTTCGCGCGTTCTGCCCAAAAGGATGATGACCACGCTGTCGGGCGGCTCTTCAAGCGTCTTCAGAAACGCATTCGCCGCTGAAACGCCCATCAGGTCGGCGCGGTCCAGGATATAGACCTTGCGCGACGCCTGGATGGGAGCCAACGCGCAATCAGACGCTATCTCCCTGATCTGCTCAAC
>CAUWJA010000205.1:0-3071 GCA_963558905.1 uncultured Eggerthellaceae bacterium | reverse complement strand
ACCGCTGCGGTCGCAGGAGCCGCCACCATTGCAGGCGGAGCGGGTGTCTCCCTTGCCGCTGCGACCGGCAAGCAGGATGACGCCGAAGAGGTACATTATTCGGGGATCTGCCGTGCGAACTGCACAGGACAATGCCTGCTCGATATCACTGTCAGGGATGGTAAAGTCGTTCAGACGGCTGTTGGCAAGCATCCCAATCCTGAATATGACCGCATTTGCTCAAAGGGCCTCTCTCATCTTCAGCGCCTGTATGGGCCTCGACGCATACAGTATCCGATGAGGCGTGTCGGTGAACGAGGATCGGGTGAGTGGGAGCGCATTTCTTGGGATGAAGCTATCGATGAGATATGCGAAAAGTGGACTGATATCAGGAATAAATACGGAGATGCAGCCATTGCATTCTCACGCGGAACCGGTAATTACGGCAAAGCATTTGAAACGTCATATCTGTTGCAGAGTCTTTTGAATTCGAGTCGAATCCACTACAACTATGACAATACGGGCAATGTGGTGATTTCCCGCTGCATGGGTTTCGGGGCAAGCTTCGCCGGCAATTCTGCTCGCGACATTGCGAATGCAAGAAATATCATCGTTTGGGGTGACAGCCTCGCAGAAAGCGCAGTTCAGGAATACCATTTCTATGCAGAGGCAAAACGCAAGGGCGCGAAGATAACCGTCATCGATCCGGCATTCACCATCATGGCCTCCAAGAGCGATCGCTATATCGGCATTCGCCCTTGTACGGATGCAGCTTTCCTTCTTGCCATGACCAACGTGGTTATAGAGCGAGGATGGACCAATGTCGATTTTGTCAAAAACAGCACTTCCGGCCCCTTCCTGGTCAATGTTAAAACGAAGAAGCTGCTTCATATGAGCAAATTCGGTATCGAGCCGACTGCCGGTGCAGTTGACTTCACTACCGGTATGCCGGCAATCGAAGACGCGATTGCCGTATGGGATAAAGCGGTCGATGCGCCTGTTTCGTACAAGGAAGCCGTCGACCCTGCTATAGAGGGGTCTTTCGAGATCGACGGGGAAGTTTATGCTCCCGCGTTCGAAGCACTGAAGAAAGCAGCTGCTGAGTGGCCGCTTGAAAAAGCTGCGGAAGTTTGCCGTGTTGCTCCAGAGGTCATCGAAGAACTGACCGATGAGTATGTCCATGAGCCCCAGTCACTCATTACGTGCGGATATGGTCCCGGTAATTATTGCGGAGGTCATCATTTCTACCATGCTCTGGTGGGTCTTCTGTCCGTGACGGGCAATATCGGCCATCCTGGATCCGGACTTGCGGGCGCTGTGAGCTACAACGTTTTCGCTCCAATCAACAATCCGAATATGGTGGTAAGCAATCCCAATCTGGGACCTACCATTCCCGCAGTTAAATTGCATGAGGTGGTCACGACTGGAAAACTGCTCGGGAAGCCTTTCGATTTGAAGAGCCTTTACATCTACATCCATAATCCATTGGCGAATCAGCCCGATAGGCAGAAATGGCTTGAGATAATCCAGAAGATGGAATTCGTCGTTGTTGCTGAAATCGAAGAAACGGATACCACCCGTTATGCCGATCTCGTATTGCCCATCTGCCATCATTTTGAGACCGAAGACATGAGCGCCGCGGTTACGCCGTTTCTCAAGTGGCAGGACAAGGCCATCGAGCCTCTGTATGAATCGAAGACCGATTACGAGGTATTTCAGCTCATAGCCAAAGGCATGGGAGTCGGAGAAGGAATCCCATGGACCTATGAGCAATATATGGAAGATTATTTTGATAACGATATGGCACGCTCTATGGGGATCACGCTTGAAGGCCTACGGACGCAGAAAGTGTTCGATCCTTTCTTCGGCGCGGATTACATCAACGGTGTTGGAGGAAAATTCTCCACGATGACGGGCAGAATGGAATTCTATAACGAGAATCCTTCCCGCTCGCCTTTCTGGGAAGGTGTTCAGGTCGGAGAGGAGATAGATCCGGAAACCGAATATGTGCCATGCTGGGAGCCTCCGAATGAGGCTTGGGACGAACTTCCCATCCATGATAAGTATCCCATCATCATCACTGGCCGCCGCAGCAGGATGCGTACGCACACCCAGTTCTACGACTGCGATTGGCTGCGTGAATTGTATTCCGAGCCGACATTGCATATCAGCACAGCCGATGCGGAAGCGCGTGGAATCGAGAGCGGAGATGACATCAAGGTCTTCAATGACCGCGGCTACGCCATCATGAAGGCGGCGGTCGATGCTGCGGTGCAGCCTGGTTTCTCGTATTTCGCCAAAGGCTGGACGTGCTTCGATTACAAAGAGGGCCACTGCTCCGATCTGACATCCTGCGCAACGCATCCTGCGATGTACAACACGAATGTCTTTGATGCGGTTTGCGAAGTGGAGAAATGCTAGGAGGTGTGTCATGGCTCATTTCGGAATGGTTATAGACACGGCAGCATGCATCGGCTGCCATACGTGCGCAGTTGCGTGCAAGCAGGCGAATAACGTTCCAGTTGATATTTGGTGGAATAAGATTCTCACCGACGGCGGCGATGCTGTCGATACGGCGCGTGGCGAATATCCGAATTGCGAAATAGGATTCCTGCCCTTCGCTTGCCAGCATTGCGAGAATCCCGCTTGTGTGAAGGTGTGCCCGGTAGGTGCGACCTACAAAGATCCTGAGACGGGAATCGTGCGGCAAGATTATGACAAATGCATCGGCTGCCGCATGTGCATGGCTGCCTGCCCATACACGGGCGTTCGTTCCTTCAACTGGGAGGAACCCAAGTATGCGATCGATTTCCCGACGGGCGACAAAGACGTTCCCGCTCATCAGAAGCATACGGTTGAGAAGTGCACCTTCTGCTATCAACGTACGTCTCAGGGCGAAGACCCTGCCTGTATGGTGCTGTGTCCTGGGCGTGCCCGCTTCTGGGGCGACCTCGACGACCCCGACTCCGAGGTCTCCAAGCTCATCCGCGAACGCGAGTACATGCAGTTGCTCGACGATCGCGGGACCGAACCCAATGTCTACTACCTCGTCTAAGCGGGAAGGAGATATCGAAATGACCGACAACGCCAAA
>CAUWJA010000204.1:0-3075 GCA_963558905.1 uncultured Eggerthellaceae bacterium | reverse complement strand
AGCGCCTCTATCTCCAATTCGCTGCCCCCGCCGATGATGGCGCCGATTGCCAGGGGAACGGCACCGGAATAATGCGCTGTCTTGTGGATGGCCATGATGAGATAGTCGTCAGGCGTGATGTCATAACGGGCATCACGGGCCCACCCCAAGTCGAGAGCCTGCCCTTCGATCGTGCGGCGCGTCATGTCGATGAGCTCGGTGACCACGCGCACCTTGGTGTGGTCATCGAGCGCAGGGTCATGCATGACCGTGCCATTGACCAGCATCAAGCCCAAATCGCCCGCGTTGATTGCCAGGCCCAGGCCTTCGGTGAGGTGCAGGCACGGCTCGCCGCGGCGCAACGTCGCATCGTCGGCGATATCGTCATGGATGAGGGCGGCGGTATGGAAGTGCTCGATGGCGGCAGCCGCCGAAAGGGCCTTGCGGGCGTCGCCGCCCACGGCCATGCACGCGGCAACGCAGATCAGAGGCCTATGCCTCTTCCCCCCGTTGCGGCTGTAATCAAGAAGCGGCGCATACAGGTACCTGTCCATATCGGCATGCGTACCGCGGGGAATGTAAGTATTGACCAGATCCCCCACGATCTCGGCATAGGTGTCGAGGTATTCCTCGAACGTCGCGGGAGGGTTGCTGAGGGCGGCCAAAAGCTCATTGAGGTCCGCCATTCTCTGTTCAGCTGATGTCATCGATGCGCCTTCCATATTTGTATCAAGTATCACGTCCAAACGCATAGCTGGTAGGAGCGGAGGGATTCGAACCCTCAAGCCTTGCGGCGGCGGATTTTAAGTCCGCTGTGTATGCCGTTCCACCACGCTCCCATCATGGACTCGCGTTCGACCGCAAAGAATCATATTAGCAAATCTTCACGCAAGAGCATCGTTTCTGCATGTCTTCGACACGGCATCCAGGACGATTCCCTGAAGAATGTCATGCTCGCTCACCGTGAACGCATCACGCCCGGCCGCTTCCAAAACCACATCGAGGATGAGGAATCCCGCGACGATGACCGAAGCCCTCTGGGGTTGCAAGCCGACAACCTGACGGCGCTGCTCAAGGGGCATGGCGCGCAGCCTGTCATAGATGGCCCGAAGCTGGCGCCGTGTGACAACCGCGCCATGGACCTTGTCAGGATCGTAGACGGCCATGGATTCCCTGATCGAAACCGCCGTCGTGGCCGTTCCGGCAACCGCAATCAGCCTCTCGGTCGGCGGCAGGGTGCGCACGAATCCTGAGATTTCGCCTTCAGCCCATCGCCGAGCCGCCTCGAGCTCTTCGTCTGCAGGCGGATCGCCCGCCAGAAAGCGCTCCGTCATGCGACGGCATCCCACGTCGAAGGAGCGGCGGTCGAAGATTTCCACCCCGCCGTCTTCGGCGCCATGGAAGACGCCCGCTATGACCTCGGTCGACCCGCCTCCGATATCCACCACTGCAACGGGCTGACCGACGCATCCGCCTGCAGCGCCGGAAAAGGACAGCTCCGCCTCCCTGTATCCGGGGATGACGGAGAGCGAAACCCCGATTTCGGCGAGCCGCGCGACGAACTCATCGGCATTGGCCGCATCCCGGCTCGCGCTTGTGGCCACCGCCACCAGCGCATCGGCCGCCGGGCCTCCGTCCGACGGGGACTGGGCGAGTTCGCGATACCGGGCGACCTGGGCGACCGTACGCTCTATGGCATCTGCACGAAGCACACCCGATGCATCGACGCCTTCGCCCAAATTCGTGATTTCGGCGATCCGCTCAACCGGCGTCATCGAATGCGTCGCCGCATCGACGTCGGCCACCAGCAGCCTGCATGTCACAGTTCCTATGTCTATCGCGGCAACCCTCATGAGATCTTCACCTGCGTTCCCGGGTCATAACCGAAAAACGGATCGAGAATGCTGGAATACCAGGTATCGGGGGCGCTCACGCTTCCGGAAACCACCTGTTTGCGCACCTTTTCGTTCGTCGATTCCTGTTCGGTCTCCTCAGGCAGCCCCGAAACCACAACGTTCTGCTCGCCTTCGTAGACCCAACCGAGTTCGCTTCTGGCCGCATCCTCCATACCCTCGTCCGTACTCAGGTAATCCACTTCCCCCTGGATCGCTTCGTTTCGTGCGGCCACCGCATCGTATTCCGCCTGAAGCCGGTCGTGGTCGCGAAGCTCTATGTAGTACTGCTGCGCGGATGGGTAGATGAACACGCATACGGCGGCCAAGCAGGCGACGATGCCGCCCCATACGATGAAGCGCGGTGCACCCATGCGTCCGGGCTCGGTGGCCCTGCGGGAAATGGCTCCCCCGACTTTCGCAGCTCCGGAGCGCGCGATACCGCCCATCTGCTCGAAGGCACGTTTGTGCTCTTTGCCCATTTCAGCCTTGTAGACCGCAGCTCGCGTCCCAGGCTCCGACGAAGACCCTTCCTCTCCCCCGAACTGCCTGAGAAACTGGCGCGACGCTTTCTCTTTCGCGCGTTTGCGTCGCCGCTGCTCCGAGCGGTCTTTGGAGGAAACGTCCTCGGGACGGCTCTCTCGCGATTCGTCTGAGCGGGTCTGCATTGCGAATTCAGACAGACGCTCCTCGTCGACGGGGGGCTCATCCATCCAGGCCGGGCGCTTCGCTGCCGTGCGCTGCAAAGCGGTTGCGCGAGGTGCCGTGCGCGAGGCGTCGGACGCACGGGATGCCGTGCGCTGCGGTACGGCCGCACGTGGACGATTCGATGAAACGGACTTTCTTGCCGTTGATTTCACGGAGGGCTTCGATGCGCGCTTCGACGCAGACGCCGATGCCGCCTTGACCTGCGAACGGGACTCCTGGGCAGACTGGGACCTCTTCGATGCCTTCACCGAAGGACGGCCCGATGATTTCGACGATGATATGCGTTTGGCGTCTTCAAAAGAAATGACGTTGCCCGAAGGTGCCATATGATGCGCGCTCCTAGATGCATGGTGGTGTGATTGCGTGGTTCGATTCAATGCTGAAGCGGTCTATATCCTACCACGCCTGTGCCCCGCACGTCCGCACATGCTATTGATTCCACAATCAAAACCACCCGTGATAACGGGTGGTTTGCTCTTAGGGTGTAACCCAAGGG
>CAUWJA010000203.1:0-3092 GCA_963558905.1 uncultured Eggerthellaceae bacterium | reverse complement strand
ATTGACGCTTTCCTGCATGTTTACGGGAGGAACAGGCGGATCCTTGGCAATAGGGCTGTCGGTCGGGCTTCTGCTCAACTCTTTCAGCCTAGGACACGATGTTTCCATTCTGGCTCTTCTCGCCGTAGCAGCCGTCTACCCGATCGCTCTTGGCACCATGGTTCTATACCGCAGAAACGACCATCTCAATTTAGGCCGCAAAACGGACCATTCTGAAGACCCATCAGACTTCGTCCCATTCGACGAATCTCTTGAGCTCGAATCAGCCTGTCGGATCATTGCCGAGCAAAACGGGCTGACACCCCGGGAATTCGAGGTTCTGACCGTTCTAGCAAAAGGCCGATCCGCAAAGCACATCGCAGCCGAGCTCTGCATTGCTGAAAACACTGCATGGGTCCATATCAAGAACATTTACGCCAAAACAGGCACCCACGGCAAACAGGATCTCATCGATCTTGTCGAAAGGTTCCGAACGCCGCCCGCGCGCAGCTGACGGCGTTCGCGCGATAGGACCGCCGCTACCCTGCTACCCTGCTATAATGGGAGTTGCAGGGTAGCGTTTCCTGTGAATTTCCCCAACAGCAACCATTTGCATGCGGCTTACGGCCGAGCATTCGCATATCCAGACACAGCGCATGGCCATCCGCATGAGAGCACAATCGACAAGCATATTGACGAGATAGGGGCGTTCATGCTGCAACCGGGCCAGAAAGTCATGTACGGAAACTACGGCGTTTGCCAGGTGACAGAGGTCGATGCGCAGATGGAAGGTATCGAAAACCATCGCTATTACATCCTGGAATCGAATTCCGATCGCAAAGGGCGCGTATTCCTGCCGATGGACCACGAAGAGCTTGTACGGCCGCTGATGACGCGCGAAGAGGTGCTTGCCCTCATAGACAATTCGGATTCCATCGAAGTCGATCAATTCCGCGACAGCAATCAGCGCTGCATGGAGGACCACTTCAAGAAGCTCCTCAAAACCAAAGACCAGGCATGCGCCCTCCAAGTTGCCAAGACCATGCATATCCGCATCAAAGAGCAGACGGACCGCGGAGCATCGCCCTCCTCGACGTATATGCGCCTGCTGGACCTGGCCGAACAGCAAATCGAAGGCGAATTCGCAGAAGTTCTGGACATCCCCCGAGACGAAGTCCGCGCGTTCATCGCCGACAGGGTGCAAACCGCCTGCAATCATCGCAACGAGAGCAGCGCGCCTTCGGCACGGAGCCATTACGCCGGGAAACGGAGAACCAGATAGACAGCGGCAATGGCCACAGTGACCACCATGATGGGGAACCCGACCTTCAGGTACCCCATGAAGCTTATGGTATATCCGTTTTTGGCCGAGATGTCCGAGAGAACCACATTTGCCGATGCGCCGATCAGGGTGCCGTTTCCGCCCAGGCACGCTCCCAGCGAAACCGCCCACCACAGTGATGTAACATCCATTCCGGAAGACTCCATTGCCAGCAGAATGGGAATCATGGTGGCAACGAACGGGATGTTGTCCAAAAACGACGAGACCAGCGCCGACGCTGCCAACAGCACCAGCATGGTCGCGAACACGTTCCCGCCCGTCAACCCCATGATGCCCTGGGCAAGCTGCCCCATGACGCCCGTTTCAACCAAACCGCCGACAATGATGAACAGCCCTGCGAAAAATGCCAGCGTCGTCCACTCGACATGGGCCAGACCCTTTTCTATGCTGCGGCGGGACACGAGCAGCAGCACGCCGGCAGCAGTCAGAGCGACAACGCTCGATTCGATGCCCAGTACGCCATGCCCCATGAATCCGGCAACGGTGAACGCCATGACGACCAAAGACTGGATGAGAAGGGTCTTATCCTTGATCTGGTCGCGCTCATCAAGCTCCATGACGCGGGCGCGGTGCGTCTCGTCCACATGGAATCCTCGGCCGTAAAGCACGTAGAACATCAGAACAACGACTGCAAGGATCACCACCACAACCGGTGCATCCACGGCAATGAAGTCGGCGAAGGTGAACCCGGCTGCGCTCCCGATCATGATGTTGGGAGGATCGCCGATCAGGGTCGCCGTGCCTCCGATGTTGCTGGACATGATCTCCGCCATGAAATACGGCACGGGATTGATATCGAGCAGCTTGCACAGGGTCACCGTCATCGGCCCCATGAGAAGCACCGTGGTCACATTGTCCAAAAACGCCGAAAGAAGAGCGGTCAGAGCGACGAACAGCACCATGATGAACCACGGGTCGCCCTTCGCCAACTTCGCCGATTTGATGGCCAGGTATTCGAACAATCCCGACTGGCGAACCACAGCCACGAACAGCATCATGCCGAACAGCACGCCGAGCGTATTGAAGTCGATGTGCGACATGGCCTGGTCGAATGTCATGACATGGAGCAGCAGGAGAACGGAGGCACCGACAATGGCAGCCAGGGTCCGATGAACCTTCTCCGTCATGATCGCCGCCATTGCCACCACGAACACGGCGATTGCTATGATTTGAGAAACGTCCATTTCAGCCCAGCTCCGAATTCCATCTACACATGCATATCCTAAAGCCGTGTAACTCTATCACAGTGGGGTGCCTTGCAACCCCCTTCGGCGCCTTAGGCATCGGAGCGGCGCAGATGAATCCGCAAACGGGCGCACCGTGATTCCGGAGGCGAAGCGACGGCTAGGGCTTGCAGCGGCCACATGGCTCATAGCCCAGTTCGATGGCCTTTTCCCTGGTACCGGTGAAACCGAGCTTGTTCTCTTCCTTCATATCGTCCACCGAGCTGCAATCGGGCCTATGGAACTTATTGGAACTGATATTGACGATGTAGTCGTAGTCCGACTCGTCAATCCCCTCGACCTCGGCAATGGACCCATCTGAACAGCTTTTTCCTGTCGCATAATCGATGGAGACCCCGGGCTGCACGTTGTAGAGCAGCATGTTGATCCTCACGCCCGCACCGTCATCCTCGATGGAGAGAGCTTCAAGCTGCACGGCGGAAGCCACCAAGTCATCCCCGTCGTAGTGCGGGGTGGCACGGTATGCCACATGGTTGCCCGTGCGCTCCACATAATCCGCCACGGCATTTTCATACGGAAGCATGAGG
>CAUWJA010000202.1:0-3093 GCA_963558905.1 uncultured Eggerthellaceae bacterium | reverse complement strand
CTCGAGCCTACGTTCCGCTACATCTGCCTGATCGATGTCGCCGAATGGGGCAACAACATCGTGCTTGACGACGGCCTGTTCTTGGCGTGCTATTCCAGCTTGCAGCATCGTGCGGTCATGCGCTCCAATCTTTCCTCTGCCGTTGCCGGCGGCGAGGGCCTGTTCAACTTGAGCATCCAGGGATACGGCGCGCTGGCCATAGAGTCGCCCTGTCCGCGCGAGGAGCTCATCGAGATCACCCTCGAAAACGACGAGCTCAAGATCGACGGCAATATGGCGCTGGCCTGGAGCGGCGGCCTGCAGTTCACCGTCGAGCGTTCCGGCAAGTCTCTGATCGGCTCGGCAGCTTCGGGCGAAGGCCTGGTCAACGTCTATCGCGGAACCGGCAAGGTGCTGATGGCGCCCACCGCGTTCTAGGTTTCATTGCCTGGTTGGCGCCTGCCGGTCCCGTGCCGGCGGGCGCTTTGCTCTGTTTCGGGGACGGTTCGCCATGGGGCATCCGTTTCAATCTGCGGCGGTAAGGAGGGGGCGAAGTGTTCGGCGAACTTGTGATTCTCTATCTGTTCCTGGGCGGAACCGGTGCCGGCGCCATCGCCGTTGCCAGCCTTGCCGACCTGCTTTCGGTTCGCGAGCCGTTCGGCACCTCGGCCTATGTGCAGGGGCCTGCGGTCGATCCGTGCGCGCGCCTGGTCGATTTCGGCTTCGCTGCAGGCTTCGTCCTCCTGATTGCCGGGACCGCGTGCCTCGCCTTCGACCTGGGGCGGGCCGACCGTGTTCTCAGCTTGTTCCTGAGTCCGTATCCCACGGCCATGACCGTGGGTTCGTATGCCCTGGCGATGCTGCTGGCCGTTTCGGCCGGCCTCGCCTTGGTGCGGTTCATGTATGCGCCTGCCGTCCGCCGCTGGATGGTCGTTGCCGCCGAATGGTTCGCCGTTGCCGCTGCCGTTGTCGTGATGGTGTACACGGGCGTGCTTCTGTCCACGTTGGGCGGCGTTCCCTTCTGGAGGTCCTTGGTCATCGCGCCGCTGTTTGCGGCGTCATCGGCCGCGTGCGGCTTGGCCCTGTTCGTGTTTCCGTCGGTGTTCATGGATAGCGAGGCGCCATTGATGCGTTTCGTGAGGCGCCTGATCGCTGTGGACATGCTCATCATCGCCGTTGAAGCCGTGCTTGCCGGCATATTCCTGTACCAGGGCGCGCACGACGCCAATCCCGGGGTTGCCGCCGGGCATCTCAGCCTGACGGAGGGCGCGCAGGCTCTGCTGTGGTGGGGCGGGTTCGTGCTGTGCGGCCTGGTCATCCCCCTGCTTGCGGACATCGCATCCGTTGCGGGGCGCGTCGGTTCGCGCAAGGTCGTGCTGGCCGCTGCCGTGTTGGTGCTGGCCGGCGGTTTGTGCATGCGGTGCGCGCTCGTCGAAGCAGGCGACCATCGCGAGCTGATTTTGAGCGGTCCAGCGGTAGAATGCTCCGAGACTTCGCAGCTTCCTGCCCAAGATCAGGATGGTTCCGTCCAGCCGGCTTAGGCGTTGAAGCTGCGGGCGTCGGTGTGTGGGAAATCGATGTGAAAGGGGGAGTGCGATGTCGAATGCGGGAAGGAAGCCGAAAGCAGGCAAGAGGCCTTCCAAGGATCTGTTCGAGCTCGACGAGGCAAGCAGCATTCCCATCTGGCTTCAGCTGAAGAACCGTTTCATCTATCTGATCACGTCCGGCTTCTACATGCCCGGCGATAAGCTGCCCACCGTGCGAGGTCTGGCGGCGGATCTGGAAATCAACTACAACACCGTCAGCAAGGTGTACCAGAGTCTGGAAGAAGACGGATATGTCGAATCCATCCTGCGCCAAGGCGCATTCGTCAAGGATGTCAGCGATAGGCCGGGTATCAGCCTGGACGCCACGGCCGAGATGGTGACGGCGGAATATTTCAAACGTTGTGCGGAGCTGGGTATGACGTTGGAGGATATCGAAAAGAGGTTCAGCGAAAGCCTGGCTGCGGCCCGGCGGGCGCGCGACGGACGAGGAGCCGGGGATGGCTGCACGCAAGAACAACAGGGAATCGGAGTCCGCATACTCGAATTCTCGGGGGCATCGGATTTCAGGCAACGTACAACTGGAAACGGGGCGTAGGCGCACATCGCGCAACGGGGCGGTCCTGTTCGGCATCGTCTTGTTCGCCGTGGTGTTTCTCGCAACGTGCGCAGTCTGGCTGGCGGTTGCGGGAAGCGTCGGTGCGGCCACCATCGTGGTTGCGCTGCTGCTCTCCTGGCTGGCAACCTCGTCGGTCCATATCGTGCTTGAGTGGGAGAAGGCCGTGGTCATGCGGCTGGGCCGCTTCAACCGCGTCGCCGGACCGGGGGTGGTGTTCACGTGGCCCATCATCGAGTTCTACACCATCCGCATCGACCAACGCGTGATCGCCACGTATTTCGGCGCTGAGGAGACGCTCACCAGCGACCTTGTCCCCGTGAACGTTGACGCCGTGGTGTTCTGGATGGTCTTTTCGGCCGAAAAAGCCGCGACCGAGGTGGAAGATTACGCTGCCGCCGTGTCGTGGGTCGCGCAGACCACCATGCGCAAGGCCATCGGCCGTGCGTCCATGGCAGAGGTCGCCACCCGCCGCGAGCAGCTTGATGCCGAGCTCGAGCATGAGCTCGAGGAGAAGCTTTCTCCTTGGGGCATCGACATCATCGACGTCGAGATCCGCGATATTGTGATTCCCAAAGAGCTGCAGGAATCCATGGCGGTGGGCGCGATCGCCGAACGGGAGAAGGATGCCCGCATGACACTGGCCGAAGTCGAGCGCGACATCTCCGAGATGCTCAAGGATGCTTCGGAGGTCTACGATGGCGACAAGGACGCCATGCGCCTGCGGACCATGCATCTTGCCTACGAAAGCGTGAAGAAGACGGGCGGCACGTTAGTCGTGCCCAGCGCATTCAGCGAAGGATTCGTGGACGTGGAAAATCCCGCCGCCGGCAAGTAGGTTCCGGCCAGGGTGGGCCATTGCCCGCACGACGAATCCGCAGTTTTGGTCAAATGGGGGCACTTGTGTGTACACACAAGTGCCCCCATTTGACCATTTCGAGGCCCCAACGGATG
>CAUWJA010000201.1:0-3112 GCA_963558905.1 uncultured Eggerthellaceae bacterium | reverse complement strand
ATTCGCATGCAGCAGGGGCTCTCAATGTTTTCATGTCCTGCTCATATCGTCTCGTGTTCGGTACATCTGATTGCAGATGGAACTCGGCGCCGTATCTCCTGATAGGGACAATGAAAAAACGAGTCATTCGGCACCGAAATGGAACTCTTTCGGGTTTGCTGGCCCCATTGCGGGCTTCGATTTGGGATTGGGAGGTTCGTGAGCTGGGGTTATCGGTGATCATGGATGGTCGGGGCTCTCATGGAAGCGGCGAAATCCCGAAAGACTTATGATTCGGTGAGTCTAAGAAGATGGATTCTTGCACGGCTGAGGGTTGCGGCGCACGATGGTTGTGCGTTTGCGGTCGTTTGGGCTACGTTCTTTGGGATGTTCGATAATCCACTTCGTCGGAGGGATGTAACAAGGACTCGGTCAGGGTCTTGCATTGGGTAGAATGGATGGGTCCATTTCAAGTCGAAGATTCCGGAGGCTCTTATGTCCGAAACCACCCGTGACCAGCAGCGCGCCGAGCTGCACAAGACGATCTGGTCCATCGCCGACGATTTGCGCGGCAGTGTGGACGGCTGGGACTTCAAACAATACATCCTGTGCACGCTGTTCTACCGGTTCATCAGCGAGAACCTGTGCGCGTACCTTGCCGAGGAGGATGGCGTCGACTACGCCGCCATGCCCGACGATCAGGCTGAATGGGGCCGCAAGGACACGGTTGATGAAAAGGGCTTCTTCATCCTGCCCAGCGAGCTGTTCTGCAACATCCTGAAGCGCGTCGATAAAGATGGCATGCGCCTGACCGAAGACGGGCAGGACCTCAACGAACTGCTCACCCAGGTGTTCAGAAATATCGAAGGTTCGGCCGTGGGCACTAACTCCGAAGATGACCTGAAGGGCCTCTTCGATGACATGGACGTGAATAGCGCGAAGCTGGGCAATAGCGTCATCGAACGAAACAAGAAGCTGGTCAAGCTCATTTCCAAGATCGGCTCGTTGGATTTCGGCGGAGCGTTCAAGGACAACTCCATCGACGCATTCGGCGACGCCTATGAATTCCTCATGACCATGTACGCCTCCAACGCCGGCAAGTCCGGCGGCGAATTCTTCACGCCGCAGGAAGTGGGCGAGCTACTGGCGCGCATCGCCATCGGCGGTCGTGAAAGCGTGAACAAGGTATATGACCCGTGCTGCGGCAGCGGCGGCCTGCTGCTCAAGTTCGCGAAGATTCTGGGTAAGGAGAACGTGCGCAGCGGCTATTTCGGCCAGGAAATCAACCTGACCACGTACAACCTGGCCCGCATCAACATGTTCCTGCACGATGTGAACTTCACGAAGTTCGATATAGCGCATGGCGACACGCTGAAGGAGCCGGCGCACTGGGACGACGAGCCCTTCGATGCAATCGTCTCCAACCCGCCCTATTCCATCAAGTGGGAAGGCAAGGACAATCCGCTCAACATCAACGACGCGCGCTTCAGCCCTGCGGGCGTGCTGGCGCCTCCCAGCAAGGCGGACCTGGCATTCACCATGCACATGCTCAGCTGGCTTTCTGCGGAAGGTACCGCGGCCATCGTCGAGTTTCCCGGCGTGCTGTATCGCGGTGGAGCGGAAGGCAAGATCCGCGATTACCTGGTGCGCAGCAACTTCGTGGAGGCGGTCATCCAGCTGCCGGCCGATCTTTTCTTCGGCACCACCATTGCCACGTGCATCATTGTGTTGAAGAAGAACAAGACCACGAGCGACGTGCTGTTCATCGACGCGAGCGAACAGTTTGCGCGCCACGATTCCAAGAACAAGCTGATGCCCGAGAACATCGAGCGCATCATGGCGGCGGTCTCGGCCCGCGCGGAAGAGGAGCATTTTTCCAAGCTGGTAGCCAACGACGATGTTCTGGCCAACGATGCGAACCTCTCCGTCAGCTCCTATGTGGAGAAGAAAGACGAGCGCGAAGAGGTGGACATCGTTGCGCTGAATGCGGAAATCGCCCGCATCGTGGCTCGTGAAGATGAGCTGCGTCGCAAGATCGATGCCATCGTGGCGGACCTGGAGGCATGACGATGGACGAGCTTTCGAAGCGCAGCGATGCGGCGATGGTTCCGGATGGCTTCTGCAGGCAGATCGCCTCTATCCTGAATGCTGCCCGTGAGCGGGCGTATGCCGCGGTCAACTTCGCGATGGTCGAAGCGTACTGGGAGATCGGGCGCAGCATCGTGGAGGAGCAGGGCGGTAAGGAGCGTGCCGAATACGGCGAGGCGTTGCTGCAGGGTCTTGCCGAGCGTTTGACGGCGGACTTCGGCAAGGGCTTCGACGCGCGCGAATTGCGTAAAATGCGGCAGTTCTATCTGTCGTTTCCAATTCGGGACGCACTGCGCCCCGAATTGAGTTGGACGCATTACCGCAGGTTGTCGTGCATCCCTGATTCCGAAGCCCGCATGTGGTACATGAACGAATGCGCGGAGGCCCGCTGGAGCACGCGTCAACTTGAGCGCCAGATCAACACCATGTTTCGCGAGCGCCTGCTTGCAAGCAAGGATAAGGAAACGGTTTCGACCGAGATCCAGAAGAGCGCGCCCGCGCGTCGGCCGGAAGATATCATCCGCGACCCGTACGTGCTGGAGTTCCTGGGATTCTCGGATGATGCAGCTTTCCGCGAAAGCGATCTTGAGCAGGCGCTCATCACGCATTTGCAGAAGTTCCTGCTGGAACTCGGTCGCGGTTTCGCCTTCGAAGCGCGCCAGAAGCGCATCACGTTTGACGGACGGCATTTCTACATCGACCTGGTGTTCTACAACTACCTTATGCGCTGTTTCGTGCTCATCGATTTGAAGACGGGCGATCTGACGCATCAAGACCTGGGTCAGATGCAGATGTATGTGAACTACTACACGCGAGAGCTTATGAATGAGGGCGACAATCCGCCTATCGGCATCGTGCTGTGCGCCGACAAGAGCGACTCCATCGTCGAGTACACGTTGCCCCAGGACAACGACCAGGTGTTTGCCGCCAAGTATCTGCCGTATCTTCCGAGCAAGGAGGAGCTGGCACGTGAATTGAGCGCCGAGTACCGCGCATTGGACGAAGCGTTCGCAGAGTAAAACGACTTGGTCGGTAAGGAGATTCC
>CAUWJA010000200.1:0-3114 GCA_963558905.1 uncultured Eggerthellaceae bacterium | reverse complement strand
CATGTGCTGCTGCGCTCAGAGATGATGGGTGAAGGCCGCGACGCCGAGATCGACGCTGCCGGACGCATCATGGTGGCTGCAGAGCAGCGCGCCATCGCCGGTCTTGAGAAAGACGTGGTCTTGGTGGGCAACGGCAACCGTATCGAGATTTGGGACGCGCAGCGCCGCGAGGCGGCACGTGCGAAGGCACGCTCCAAGAAGAGCCTGCTTTTGCGCCGCGCAGCGGAATAGGAGGGCGCGTTCGAACCATGACAAACGAATATCGGCATATACCTGTCCTGCTTGCCGAGTGCCTCGAGCAATCACACCTTCAACCGCAGCATACGTTCGTGGATGCAACGCTCGGTGGGGCCGGACATTCAAGTGAAGTTGCAAAGCTGCTGGGGCCGGAAGGAACGCTGATCGGCATCGATCAGGACGAGATGGCCTTGGCGGCGGCAAAAGCTCGACTGGGAACCATGCCTCCAAACGAAGCACCCCGGATCGAGCTTTTGCGCGGCAACTTCGGCGACATGGACGCCTTGCTCCTGGAGGCTGAAGTCCCCGAGGTCAATGCGTTCTTGTTCGACCTGGGCGTTTCGTCCCCGCAGCTTGACTTTCCCGAAAGAGGGTTCTCCTTCAAGGAGGACGCACCCCTTGATATGCGGATGGATCCGGGTACACAGACCACAACCGCAGCAGAGCTCGTCAACACCCTAACCGCAGCAGAGCTCACCCGAATCATCCGCGACTATTCCGACGAACGTTGGGCAAGCCGCATCGCGCAATTCATCGTCGAAGCGCGCGAGAAGGCTCCCATCACCCGCACGGGGGAGCTCGTCGAGATCATCAAGGCCGCCATCCCCGCATCGGCCCGCAGAGCAGGAGGGCATCCTGCCAAGCGCACCTTCCAGGCGCTGCGCATCGAGGTCAATTCGGAGCTGTCGGTTCTCAGAAGGGGGCTCGAGTCGGCGGTGCGCTGGCTGGCCGAGGGCGGATACCTGGTGGTCATCAGCTATCACTCGCTCGAGGACAAGGTCGTCAAGGAAGTGTTCGCCGAACATTCGCGCACATGCACATGCCCGCCGGATCTCCCGGTGTGCGTATGCGGTGCCGAGCCGATACTCAAAGTCATCACCCGTAAACCCATCCTCCCCACACCGGAGGAGATAGAGCGCAATCCGCGCGCCCGCAGTGCGAAGCTGCGTGTGGCGAAGAGGTTGCCCATCAGATAACAACGAAGCCGACCGTAAACGCAATTCAATCACAGGAAGGGGGCCGGCATGAGTGCGTACCAGACTCGCCGTACCTTCCGGTCGGCATCGCAGAGCCGCTCCGCTTACGCAAACCGCACTTCGGCGCCGTATGTCCACGGTTCTGCAGCACCGGCATATGAAACCGGATCCGCCTTCGAGGTGGTTCGCAATCCGAAGCCCGATTCGAGGGTCTCGGTCCTGCCTTCGGACATCATCGGCGTTGCCAGGCTCATCGTCGTGGTCATAGCCGTCGTTGCGGCCATCGCCTGCGTCCGTGTGGGCTTTGCGGCCGCAAGCGTGAGCACCTGCATGGATTCCGAGACCATTTCCGCCCAGATCGAAACCGCCCGCTCCCAGGGCAGCGACCTGGAGGTGCAGCGCAGCTATCTGTCGAACACCAGCCACGTGCGGGTTGCCGCCACGCAGCTCGGCATGGGTGCCTCGGCGGCTTCCATGACCATTACGCTCGATCCTGATGTGGTCGCGCTCGATTCCTCGGGAAATCTGTCTTTGTCCGGCAGCATGGCGGCAATCGCCGCGCAGGGGTAGAGATGCCCTCTCGTAAATCTTCGTCGCAACGCGACTCCCGTACGGCCGCGCAATCGTATTCCGGCCGCTTCACGGTCATCCTGCTGCTGTTCGCGGTCGTGGCGGTCGTCTGGTGCGCCAGATTGGTGTATCTGCAGGTGATCGCAGCCGACCGCCTGAGCAGCGAAGCGGCTGCGGCGCGTACGTCCAGCATCGAGATCTCGCCGCGCCGCGGAACCATCTACGACAGGAACGGCAACATTCTGGCAAGCAGCGTCGATGCTACGACCATCTATGCCAACCCGAAAGAGATAGAAGATGTGCCTGAGACCGCTGAAGCGCTTGCCGATGTCCTCGGAGGCGATGCCGATGACTACAAGGGCCTCATCACGGAAGACACCACATTCGTCTATGTGAAGCGCAAGGCCGATGTCGATGTTGCCGAAAAAGTCCAGGAACTGGGCCTCAAGGGCATATATTTCATAGCTGACACCAAGCGCATCTATCCGTATGGCGAAGTTGCCGGCCAGGTGATCGGGTTTGTGAACATCGACGGAGAAGGCATTTCCGGCTTGGAGCTGTACTACGACGACATCCTTTCGGGAACTCCTGGAAAGATGGTGGTGCAGACGGGGCTGGGCGGCATCCCCATACCCGGGGGAACCGAAACGGAGATACCTGCCGTCGAGGGCCAGGATATCATCGTCTCGATAGACATCGAGATGCAGCGGTACTTGGAAGAGACCCTGTCTGAAGCGGTCGATGAAATCGGCGGGGAAGACGGAACCGCCATTCTGATGGATGCTGCGAGCGGTGAGATGATCGCCTGCGCTTCGACACCGTATTTCAATCCCGCAGACACCTCGGTTGTCGAAGAAGGGTCGACGCAGGTGAAAGGCATCACCAACGCATTCGAGCCAGGATCGATCTTCAAGACGGTCTCGGCCATGGCTCTGCTTGAGGCGCATGCGGTCACGCCCGATGATGAGATATTCTGCCCTGCGGAAATCGAGGCTGACGGCTACAAGGTTTCCGACGCGCATGATCGCGACGATCAGACGATGACGTTCCGTGAGATCCTCGACCAGTCATCGAATGTCGGCATTTCCCTTTCCGTCGAAGACAGGCTCGGGTTCATGCCGCTGTATGAGAAGATCATCTCCTACGGTCTCAACGAACCGACGGGAATAGACTATCCCGGTGAAGCCGGCGGGTACCTGCTGGAGGGAAGCCAATGGTCGCTCATCCAGTCCTACAACGTTTCGTTCGGCCAGGGAATCTCGGTGACGCCGCTGCAGATGGTCCGGTTCTACGGCGCCATCCTCAACGACGGCGTTGCGGTCACGCCTCA
>CAUWJA010000199.1:0-3140 GCA_963558905.1 uncultured Eggerthellaceae bacterium | reverse complement strand
GACAGATTCGTCGTTAAGACCCAGATTCAAAACGGTATCCATCATGCCGGGCATGGACATGGGGGCACCGGAGCGGACGGAGACCAGCAGAGGGTCTTCAGCATCGCCGATGGTCTTGCCGATGCGGGCTTCAAGGTCGCGGCGGTAACGCTCGATCTCATCGAGAGCGCCTTCCGGCCAGGTGTTGTCAGCATTGGCATATTCCATGCAGGTCTGGCAGGAAATGGTGAACCCCGGAGGCACGGGAAGGCCGATAAGAGCCATCTCGGCAAGGTTCGCACCCTTGCCGCCAAGGACGTATTTCATGTCCTTGTTGCCTTCAGTAACATTGTTGCCCTGCGCATCCTTTCCGAATGCGTAGACGCGCTTTACGTCTGCAGCCACCGTTTTCTCCTTTGCTTTTCATCAAACATACTGCACGTATGGATTACCCCTTAAAGAATCACCCGTTGGATGAAACCTTCTTTTGAGGATGAGCCATTTCATAGTACCGTAAAATCTCCTGAGCGGTCTCCTCCACCGCCCTATTGTCGGTACGAACCACAATACAACCTAATTTCCGCATCAGGGCACGGGCTTCCTCAAGGTCCTGATAGACCATTTCCGGCTCCGCGTAACTGGCGGCAACCGAGCCCGCTCCCCTGCCCGACGTGCCGAGCCGCCTGCGGCGGATCCCAACGAGCACTTCAGGAGTGGTCATGAGACCGAAGATCCGCGATGGGTCGCACTGGTAGATTTCCGCCGGAGGTTCCATCCCCAACGCCAAGGGGACATTCGCCACCTTGTAGCCCTCGAGACCCATGTAGATCGAAATCGGCGTTTTGGAAGAGCGGGAAACGCCCAGTAAAACGATATCGGCCTGAGGAAGATCCTGGGGATTTCGGCCATCATCGTGATCCACGGTGAACTCCATGGCCGCGATTCTGCGGAAATAGTGGTCATCGACCATCCGCATCATGCCGGGGTCGCGGCTTGGAACCATCCCTGAGGCTTCTGAAAGGGCATTCAGCGGAGCACTCATGATGTCAACGCCGAAGATTCCGCGCTTCTCGCAAGCGGCACGCACCTGTTCGCGCAACTGGGCATCGACGAGCGTATAGAAAACGACGATTCCCCCATTGCCGAAACGCTCGAGGTGATGGCGCTGATGACGATCGAGAAAAGCTTCTATCTCAACGAAATCACGGACCTTGGAAAGCGTTTCGATATAAGGCTCCGTGATGCCGAACTGCCCCGCAGCCGCCCGCGCCAAAGCGACGGCGGTAGCGCCCACCGAGTCGCTGATGACATGGATGGTGGGAAGCGGGGAGTCATTCTGGACGAATACAACATCCTTTTCAGCCATGAGATACTCCTAACGCACCGCAGAGCCGATGGGCAGCCCCGCGGTGCGCATTGCCGTTAAGCCTGTTTGACCAACTTGCCGAAATCAGCCACGCTTGCAAACACCTCGACGAAGCGGTTGAGAATACGCAGACGGTTCTCACGCAAGCGCTCATCGGGATCCATGACCATGATGCGCTCGAAGAACAAGTCGACGGGCTTGCGCAAGGAAGCGAGCTCGGAAAGCGCTTGGCCGTAATCCCCGTCATCGAGAGCGCGCGCCACACGGGATTCAGCCTGAATGACGGCGCAGGTCAGAGCATGCTCGACTTCGGTCAGCAGAGACTCATCGAATTGCACGCCCAAGGACGCATCGCGAAGGTTGTTCGCACGGGCGTAAGCCGTTGCGAGATCGTCGAAGGCTTCGGCATTCTGCGAACGGGCGGTCTCGATGGCGATAACGCGTTCTGCAATCACGGCAGGTTCGCACACTCCGCACGAGATGACAGCATCGATGGCATCGAGGGAATGGCCTGCATCTTTGAGGATGACCTTGGTTCGGGTGACGAAGAAATCGACGACAGCCTTGAATGCTTCAGCACGATCGAACCGAAGACCGTCTCCGACGTAGGCATCGAAAGCGCAGTCGATCGCGGAAAGCAACGAAACGGGCAGACCGGCCGTGAGCATGCCGATGATGCCGATGGCGGCACGGCGCAAGGCAAACGGATCGGATGAACCCGTGGGCCCCTGCCCGATGGCGAACAAACCGCAGATGGTATCGAGCTTGTCGGCAAACGCAACCAGGCGGCCGACAGTCTGGGACGCAAGATCGTCACCGGCGAAACGAGGACGGTAATGCTCGGCGATGGCCAAAGAGACGGCGGGCGTCTCACCGGCGGCTTTCGCGTAGTAGGATCCCATAATGCCCTGCACGCTGGTGAATTCGACCACAGCACCCGTAACAAGATCGGCCTTGCACAGCAGGGCCGCGCGCATTGCATCGGCCTTCTCCTGATCGGAGACGCGGGCATCGTCGGCAAGATGATCGACGATGGAGACGATGCGATCGGTCTTCGCACGGGTTGTGCCGAGCTTCTCCTGGAAGACGACGGTGTCGAGTTTTTCAACGTAGGCTTCAAGGGGCTGCTTGAGATCTTCGTCATAGAAGAATTTCGCATCGTAGAGACGCGCAGCGACAACGCGCTGGTTGCCATCGACGATATTGGCTTCGAATGCAGGGTCGCCGTTGCTGGTGATCAGGAAGTGGTTGGAAAGCGACCCATCCGACTCGAACAACGGGAAGTAACGCTGGTGGACGAGCATGGCATCCACGGTGATCTCTTTGGGGACGGAAAGGAAGAGCTCATCGAACTCCCCGACCATGATGGTGGGATATTCCGTGAGATTGACGACCTCGGCCATGGTCTTGGCGGGAAGGTCGGCCACAAGACCCGTCTTCTGCTCTGCGCGCGCAACCTGCTCGCGGATGCTCGCCTCACGTTCAGACTCGCTGGGAACGACATATGCCGAGCGCAACACGCTGATCAGGCTGTCGGCATCAGCGACTTCATGGGGTCCGGGCGCGAGGAACCGGTGTCCGCACGTGAGCCTGCCGGCAGCCAAGCCGGCATACGTGACGTCGATGACCTCATCGCCGAACAATGCGACGAGCCAGCGAACGGGACGGCTGAACTGCTCATCGCGGTTCCCCCAACGCTGCGACTTCGGCCATTCGATGGAAACGATGAGATTCTGAAGCACGTCGACAAGCAGCTCGGCAACGTTTCGGGCGGCAACGCTTCTGATGGCATAGA
>CAUWJA010000198.1:0-3151 GCA_963558905.1 uncultured Eggerthellaceae bacterium | reverse complement strand
TCCCTTGACGCATGATTAACCCAGGCGCTCCAACAATGCGGTTTCCTGACGCTCGCCAAGGCCCTTGAGGCGGCGGCTTTCTGCGATCTTGAGTTCGCCCATGATCTTCTCAGCCTTGGCCTTGCCGTAACCGGGAAGCGTTTCTATCAAAGTGCTGACCTTCATGCGGCCCACAACAGGGTCGTCCTTCATGCCCAAAACGTCCTGCAGCGTGAGCGCGCCGCTTTTCAGGTCATCGCGAACCTGAGCGCGCTTGATGCGAGCAGCCTTGGCCTTTTCGAGGGCGGCCTGACGCTCTTCCGCGCTCAACTGGGGAATTGCCATTTTCTCTCTCCTTCTCTCTGCCATGCCGAATGACACAGGGGATGATAGCATACTAGCCCGCAGAGTGGACCGGCCGAAAGAATGGCGTAACCCGTTCTGCGCAAAGTCTGCTGTTTAGACCGTGGAAACGCCTACAGCTCAGCGGCGATGGCGTCGAATGCAGCCACGGGATCGGACGCCTTGGTGATGGGTCTGCCCACCACGATATGGGAGGCACCGTTTTCGAAGGCTTCCTTCGGGGTGGCAACACGACTCTGATCGCCCTTGTCCGCACCGGCAGGACGCACGCCCGGCGTGACGATGAGCGCATCGGGACCCAGCAGATGGCGCAGCATGGCGGCTTCCTGCGGGGATGCCACAACGCCCGAGAGCCCTGCTTCCTGAGCGCACACAGCCAGGCAGCGGACCTGCTCCGCCATGGAGCGGGTAACGCCGGTCTTGGCCAAGGTGGCATCATCCATGCTGGTGAGCACCGTGATGGCCAGGGTTGCCGCATCGGTGCCGGATTCGTCGACGGCCTTCTGCGCCGCCGCCATCATAGGCACACCGCCCACGGCATGCATGGTGACCATATCCGCGCCTGCGGCCACGGCGGAAGCCGCTGCACCCTGCACCTGATGCGGGATGTCATGGAACTTCAGGTCCAAGAACACGTTGTAGCCCAAAAGCTTGAGGATCTCCACGATCTGCGGGCCTTCGGCATAGTAGAGCGTCATGCCCACCTTCATCCACTTCGCATGGCCCTGCAGCTGCTTGGCAAGGGAAAGCGCCTCGGCGCGGTCGCAGTCAAGCGCCACGATGACGCGGTCTGCGCGGGGAACGTCGTTGAAAGCTAGCATGAAAGGCCTCCGATCAGCTCGTTGATATCGGTCACGCCCTGCTCTTCGCAGTAGGCGACCATGCCGTCGATCACGTCATCGACCGCGTGCGGGTTCGTGAAGTTGGCAGTGCCCACAGCCACGGCGGTGGCACCGGCCAGCATGAATTCGATGGCATCTTCACCGGTTTCGATGCCGCCCATGCCCAGGATGGGGATCTTCACGGCGTTGTGGCACTGCCACACCATGCGCAGGGCCACGGGCTTCACGCACGGACCGGACAGGCCGCCCACCACGCGCGCCAGCTTGGGCTTGCGGGTGCGGGCGTCGATGGCCATGCCCAGCAGCGTGTTGATCAGCGAGATGGCATCGGCACCGGATGCCTCGGCGGCGCGGGCGATCTCCGTGATATCGGTGACATTGGGCGAAAGCTTCACGATCATGGGCTTGGTGGCGGCGGCGCGGCAGGCTGAAACCACGGCCTCCACGCTGGGCACATGCGTGCCGAAGGTCAAGCCGCCGGCATCGACGTTGGGACAGCTGATGTTGATCTCATAGGCGTCCGCCTGACCATCGGCTTCAAGGGCTTCGATGACCTGCACGTATTCCTCCAGGCTGTGGCCGGAGACGTTGACGATGGCGGGAACGCCCTGCTCCTTGATCCAGGGCAGGTCGACTTCGCACAGGTGCGCGACACCGGGATTCTGCAGACCGATGGAATTCAGCATGCCGCTGGGGGTCTCTGCGATGCGGGGGGCGTCATTGCCCTCCCATCCGTTGAGCGACACGCCCTTGGTGGTGATGGCGCCCATGCGCTTCACGTCGCAGAAATCAGCGTATTCGCGGCCGGCGGCGAAGGTGCCGCTGGCATCGGTCACGGGGGTGGACATGATGAGCCCGCCCAGATTGACTTGCATGTTGACGGCCATTACCACACCAGCTCCTTCGCATTGAACACGGGGCCGTCCACGCAGGAGCGTTTCTTGCCCGCAACGGTTTCCACGACGCACGACAGGCATGCGCCCACACCGCAGGCCATGCGCTTCTCCATGGAAACCCAGCACTCCACGCCCGCTTCGGCGCAAAGGCCCGCAACGGCGCGCATCAAAGGCTCGGGTCCGCAGCAGAACACGCCGGCGTAACCGCCTTCGGCAAGCGCAGTGCGAACGGGTTCGGTGCAGAAGCCGTGATGTCCCACGGTGCCGTCATCGGTGGCCAGGATGGGGTCATGCCCCAGCAGCTCAGCGTAATCCGCGCGCGTGACCAGCATGGATTCGGTCTGCGCACCCAGCACCACCTCGAAGGGATGGCCGGCGTCGGCAAGCTCGCGGGCGAACAGGAACAGCGGGGCCGCGCCCACGCCGCCGCCCACCAGCAGCAATTTGCCTTCGACGGGCTCCCAGCCGCGGCCCATGGAGCCGATGATGGAGCAGTTCACGCCGCCGGAGAGAGCGGTCATGAATTCGGTACCCTCCCCCACGACCTGGTAGATGACCTCGATGGCACCGATTTCGGGCAGGGTCTTGTAGACCGAGAACGGACGTCGCAGGATGTGGCTGGCGAAACCGGGGATCAGCATATGGACGAACTGGCCGGGACGCACGGCGGCGGCCATGTTCGGCGCAGCCAGCGTGATCTTGTACAGGCGCGGCCCGATGCACTCGTTGGCGAGCACATGCGCGCACTCTTCGAAGTTTCTTGCGTGTGCGCTTTCACACATGTTGTAAACCTTGTCTCTTGAATGCGAATAGGAAGAATCCGGCGAATTGCTCCGCCGGATCCGCATGGCATGATTGTAGCGTGTTATTCGACGATTTCCCCATCGCGCAGCGTGGCTTCGCCGCCCACGAACACGTCGGTCGCGCGACCGGTCAGCGCAGCGCCGATGAAACCGGAATTGTGCGCCTTGGAGACGAACTCGTCAGCCTCGACGGTCCATTGGGCATCGGGGTCGAAGACGGTGATGTCGGCGACGCTGCCCTCGGCGATCTTGACGGGCTCAAGACCCA
>CAUWJA010000197.1:0-3155 GCA_963558905.1 uncultured Eggerthellaceae bacterium | reverse complement strand
AGTCATCGTGCCGGCGCTGCATGAGGGCCGCGGCACCGTCCGATGCGCGCATGGCGTGCTTCCCGTGCCGGTTCCCGCCGTGCTCGAGATAGCCCGTGCGCATGCCATCGCGCTGGCGCCCCTTGATGCGGAAGGCGAGTACGTCACTCCCACAGGGGCGGCGCTTGCTGCGGCCGTGCGCACCTCGGCGCAGCTGCCGGCATCCTTTACGGTGGTGTCTGCGGGCTATGGCGCAGGCAAGCGCGAGCATGCGATCCCCGGATTGCTGCGTGCGATGCTCATCGAGCCTTCGGTGCAGCTGCCGGATTCGGCGGTGTGCTTTGCGCAGGATGCCGCCGAGCCGTTTGTCTGGAAACTCGAGGCCGATATCGACGATTGTTCGGGCGAAGCTCTCGGATACGCGCTCGATTGCCTGTTTTCCGCCGGCGCACGCGAGGCCCATTTCGCCCCTATCTTCATGAAGAAGAACCGCCCCGCCTACCAGATCCAGGTCATCTGCGATGAATCCCGCATCTCCGAGCTCGAGTCCATCATCTTCCGCGAGACCACGACCATAGGCATCCGCCGCACTCCCATGCAGCGCACCGTGCTGCCGCGCCGCATGGATGCGGTCCAAACGCCGTTCGGCCGGGTGGACGTGAAGCGCGTGGAGCTTCCTGATGGCACGCACCGTGCATATCCGGAATACGATTGCGTAGCGGCGTACGCGCGCGAGCGGGGCGTTGCCTACGGGCAGGTCTATCGTGCGGCCTGCGAAGCGGCCGACCCGGATATCCAGCCGTGACCCTACAGCTCGCGTTTCGCGTACATCTTGACGGCGACTGCCGCGCTCAGGGCGTATATGGCGGCGACGATCGCCAATGCGGCTGCTGCGATGGCGGGAGCGCTCGCGTTGCCGCCGAGGATGAATTCGACGACCCCTTCAAGCCCTTCGGCTCCGAACAGGCCCTGGCTGATTGCACCCAGGCCGAGGCAGAACAGGAGCAGGAATGCGATGGGAATGATGCGGACGGCTTTCGTCATGCCGTATCGCATGATCAGGGGCAAGGTCACGGACATGGTCACCATGATGATGCCCACGCCTGCCGCAGATGCACCGATGATGGCATCGATCGGATTGTTGTCCCAGCTCAGGGCGGCGGCTGCTTCATCGGGCAGCGGCAAGGCCCCGGCTGCGGCCGTGATGATGGCCCCTATGGCGATCCCCACCGCCAGAGACAGGATGGACACGATGGCGGCGCTTGCGTAGCGGCCCAGAACCACATTGCGGCGGCTTATGGGCAGGCTCATGCGGAAGCGTTCCCATCCGTTGAGCTCATCGATGGCGCCGATGCTGAACAGGAACATGAACGGCAGCATGGTGCGCTGCATGCCGCAGCCGATACGGTGCTTTCCATCGCCACGCCCAGAACCGTGCCTATGACCATGCACGTCAGCGTCAGTTGGACCATGGCGCGTTTCAGGGTGATGAGGTCGGAGAGGATCATCGCTTTCATCGGGTTTCCCCTTTCAAGGTCAAGGCTATGTAATCGTCGATGCTCGCTTTATCCACGGTAATGCCGGGGTGCGCTTCGGCGAAGGCGAATCTGTCGGCAACGAGCAGGTCGACGCCGTATTCCCGACGCATGTAGCGCATTCCGGGCTCGGCCGCCGCTTCGAACTCCGCGCTCCGGCACCGAGCCACGCCTGCTGCATCGGTGATCTCGTCTTTCGGCATATCGAAGGCGATGCGCCCGCCATCGATGCAGACGATGCGGTCGGCGATCTTCTCCAGATCGCTGGTGATGTGCGACGAGATCAGGATGCCGTAGCCGTCATAGGCCATGAACCCGCGCAGCATCTCCAAAACGCCGTCGCGTGCGATGGGATCGAGCCCGGCCGTCGGTTCATCCATGATCAGGAGGGCGGGGTGGTGCGCCATGGCGAAGGCCAGCGTCAGCTTCATGCCCATGCCGCGTGAAAGCTGACCGACCTTTTTCTTCGGCGTCAATTCGAATTCGCGGTTCAATCGCTCGAAAAGCTGCCTGTCCCAGTTCGTGTAGGCGGCGCGTCCCATCGCGCTTATGTCGGCGATGGTCATTTCGGTCGGGAAGGCGCATGTGTCGAAGACGACGCCGATGCGCTGTTTGATGTGCTGCATTGCGGGGCTTTCCATGGACACACGTTGGCCGAATAGCTCGATGGTGCCGGCATCGGGCCTGATCAGCCCCAGCATGGCTTTGATGGTGGTGGTTTTGCCGGCGCCGTTTCCGCCGATGAACCCTGTGACGCAGCCCGACTCGACGGCCAGGTCGACGCCGGAGAGGGTGAAGTCCCCGTATGTTTTCGACAGCCCCTGGACATTCAGCAGGGTGCCTGTTGTGTTCGTAGATGTCATGGTGGTCCTATTCTCGTTATCCGTCGATTCGGCTCGGTGGTGCGCGAAGGGGCGGTGCCGGGTTGTGCGGCCCGGTTCAGCGTTCCAGTGCCATATCAAGCATCTCATGCATTTCATCTGCGGAGATGTTCGCGGCTTGCGCTTCGCCCACCGCTTGTGCGAGCAGTGCTTCCACCTGTTTGAGCTGCTCTTCGCGCAGAAGCTCTTTGTTGCCGCCTGCGACGAAGCTGCCCTTTCCCTGGACGGTTTCAATGAGACCCCAGGCTTCCAGCTCGGCATAGGCGCGTTTGGTGGTGATGACGCTGATGCGCAGATCGTTTGCCAAGGCGCGAATCGAGGGAAGGGCTGCCCCTTCGGGCATGTCGCCTGCGATGATGGCGGCTTTGATCTGCGAGGCGATCTGCTCGTAGATGGGTTTGGTGCTTGCGTTTGAGATGATGATGTCCAAATACGTTTCCTTTCCGCAAATGCCCGATTCCTCCATGCGCATTCCGGTATCGGGCGGGCGGCTTGCGACCGTTCGGTTGATCGGGCTGAACGGTGGTCCGGTGTCGGTTGATCGGACTGAACCGGCTTTCCGGCGTCGGCTGATCATGCCGGGCCGGGGAGCCCCGCCGATCGGTGCGGTGGCTCAAGTGTGCATATGCAGCATAAACAGTATATACACGCATATACACAGTGGTCAAGAAAAGATTCCCAGAAAATACGGCATGCGTTATTGTGCGTTTCGTGGCCATATATGAATGAGATGCGGGCCGAACAGCCCGCATCTCATTCA
>CAUWJA010000196.1:0-3167 GCA_963558905.1 uncultured Eggerthellaceae bacterium | reverse complement strand
AACCTGGGCCAGGCCCGATTTTGCCTATTGACAATGTCCTGCTCATATTAAAAAAGCTCCTGGAAACTTCCAGGAGCTTGCTGACTCGATGGTGGGCGATGAGGGATTTGAACCCCCGACCTTGTGCTTGTAAGGCACCTGCGCTCCCGCTGCGCCAATCGCCCGTGAACGTTCATTATCACATAACCATTGGCTCTTGTCACGACCTTATCGCAATTCCTTTTCCATCCAGATATGGGGCTGGCCTTCATCCTCGTAATCGACCTCACCGAACCGGACATAGCCCATGCTGCCGTACCAGCCTTCAAGCCTGGCCTGGGCATGCAGCGCCATCTCCTGAGCCCCGGCCTCACGTGCGACACGCTCGCACTCCTCGACCAGCATGCGGCCGAACCCGCCTTCGCGAAACTCCGGCAAAACCGCCACGCGGCCGACAAGCCAGCGTCTCGCACCCTCCTGCTCGGCGAACACGCGGGCGCACCCTGCCGCAACGCCATCACGGTAGAGAACCACGTGGCATGCCCCATCGTCGATGTCGTCGAATTCGTCCTCGTAGCCCTGTTCCTGCATGAACACCCGTTCACGGATCGCAAACGCGTCGGATTTGCATACGCTGTCAAGGGAGGTATCTATCCTCAGCTCCATTTCTGCCGCCTTTCCATCGGAATGCGGACATGATAGCGCATCAGCCCGAATACATGCCCTCATAGGGACGGGAGCTTTTCGGGCGAAGGACCGCGAAGCTTGAAGCAAGGTCGAAGATGTTCAGACCGGCGGAAACGATGTCCTTTTCGGGAAACAGTCCGGCGTATTCCTCCAAAAGCCCGCAGAGATGGCGCGCCTCGGCTGCATCGACCGACCGTTAGATGATGCCCTCGGGAACCAGACTGCGCTCGAGCGGATGCGCGAGAAAGATCGAACCGCCGTGCATGCCGCTGGCAATATGGGCCCCAGCCCTGCCGAGAAGGACGATGCATCCGCCTGCCATGTATTCGCCCAGAAAGCATCCGGCATCGCCGCCTACGACGATGGCGGGAACCGTGTCGCCGTATTCTTTTATGTTGATGCCCACACGCCAGCCGCAACCGTCTCTCACGAAGATCCGACCGCCCCGCATCGCATACCCCGCAGCATCGCCGCACCTGCCGTGGATGGCGATCAGGCCGCCGCCCATGGTATTGCCCACCTGGTCTTGGGCGCTTCCGTGGACTTCTATCCTGCCGCCGGCCAGAAAGCACCCCATGTCGTTTCCCGGCGTGCCGAAGATCTCCAAGGATGCGCGCTCGCCCAGAGCGCATCCCAGATACCGCTGGGCGCGGACATCGTGCAATTCAAGGCTGTCGCTTGATCCCAGCGCTGCACGCACGGCCTCATTCGCCTGCTTGAATCCCATTCCTGCCAAAGAGAGGGCAACCACGTCCCTTCGCCTCCTTCTTTCCTTCGATGGCCGGATACCGCATGCTCCGGCATCCTTCAACATGCGGATATCATCGCCCTGCATGCCTGACGCCGAGGATGTCCAGCTCGACCTCGGTGAGGCCGACGCCCCTGAGCATCAACCGGTTCCCGCACAGGCTGTCCACTGCGTTGATGCCCATGCCGCCCATCATCTCCTTGATTTCAAGGCGCCATCCGGTCATAAGGTTGACCACGCGCTGCGCCGCCTCTTCGGGATCGAGGCGGGCGACAAGGTCTTCGCGCTGCGTAGCCAGGCCCCAGTTGCAACGACCGCTGGCGCAATCGCGGCACTGCCTGCAGCCCATGGCAACCAGCGCCGCCGTCGCGCAATGCACGCAATCCGCCCCTAAGGCGATGGCGCGCACCACATCGGCCGAGCTGCGCACCGATCCGCCCGCCACAAGGCTCACCCTGTGGCGAAGGCCCTCTTCGCGCAGACGCCGGTCAATGGCGGCAAGGGCCAGTTCCACAGGGATGCCCACCGCGTCGCGGATGCGTTTGGGTGCCGCACCCGTGGCACCGCGCAATCCGTCGACCACCACCGCGTCAGCACCCGCCCTCACGATGCCGCTTGCGATAGCCGCCGCATTATGGACGGCCGCAATCTTGACGAACACGGGTTTGGCGTACCCGGTGGCCTCCTTGACCGAATAGATCAGCTGGCGAAGGTCCTCGATCGAATAGATGTCGTGATGGGGCGCAGGGGATATGGCATCGGTCCCCTCGGGGATCATGCGCGTACGCGACACTTCGGCATTCACCTTCTCGCCGGGCAGATGGCCGCCGATGCCGGGCTTTGCGCCCTGCCCAATCTTGATCTCGATGGCCGCAGCCCTGTTGAGGTATTCCGCATCGACGCCGAAGCGCCCCGAAGCCACCTGGACGATTGCGCGGTCGGCGAACGGCGAGAGGCCTTCGCAGAAACCGCCCTCGCCCGTGTTGAAATACGTCCCCAGCTCACGCGCGGCCATGGCAAGCGCCATCTGGGCGTTTTTCGAGATCGATCCGAAGCTCATGGCGGAAAACATCACCGGGAGCTGCAGCGTCAGCTGCGGCGGCACTTCGGCCGATAGGGCCATGGCACCCGATGCCGTGCGCACCGGATGGGGGCAGTCCGGCTTCGCACCCAGATGCACCCTGGTCTCCATGGGTTCGCGCAAAGGGTCGATGGAAGGATTGGTGACCTGGCTCGCATTGAGCAGCAGCTTGTCCCAGTACACGGGATAGGGCTTGTCGCATCCCATTGAGGAAAGCAGCACGCCTCCCGTATCCGCCTGGCGCACGGCATCCCTGATGTAAGAGGCGGTCCAGTTCGACGCAGCGTTGTGCGCCTGGGGCCAATCTCCGATGGCAAGGGCATGGACAGGGCAGAAGCAGACGCACCGCCCGCAATTGACGCATCGGTCATGATGCGCCATGAGCTTCCCGCTCTTCTTGTCCCGGTAGTGCACTCCGTTGGCGCATTGCGCAGAACAGACAGGGCAGTCAACGCACAGATCGTAGTCGCGTATCACCTTGAAACGCGGCGGCTCATAGGAAATCATCGGGAACCTCCCTGGAAATCGGATGAAGGCGCGGCGCCGTCACGTCTCACAACGAAGGGGACGCCTCCTTCGACCGAACGTATTTCACACTCATCAGGGCACATGACCTCGATCGCCGCCTGTTCGCTGGCCAGATAGACCATGTCGCCGGACTCCGCGGCCATG
>CAUWJA010000195.1:0-3203 GCA_963558905.1 uncultured Eggerthellaceae bacterium | reverse complement strand
GGCAGTGCCCAAGTCGATGGCAAGGTCGGTGGACACCCCTCCGAGGGCTCCGCTCAAATTGCTGAAGATGTCCATGAACGACATAGGGTTCCTATTCTCAAGCCTGAATACGCAAGCGTACATTGTAACAGGTTCAAATCACAATGTGCACATGCTCCACGACGTACGCATATACGCAGCCCATTGCCGCATCGCAGAAAGCCCGCAACCGCTGCGGAATGAACGGACCGCAAACGAAGGCTAGAGACGGATGTACCAGGAAGACGAGGCGTCGATGGCGCAGGAAAGCTCCCGGACTACGTCTTCAGGCACTTCGCTTTCCACATTGAGGAATACGAGAACCTGGTCGTCCCCCATCCTCTTGCCGATGGCCATGGTCGAGATGTTGATGCCGCGCTCGCCCAAGATGGTGCCTATGCGTCCGACCTGACCGGGCTGGTCGGCGTATTTGAACACCAGCGCGTGGTCTCCGGGAACGACATCGACGCGATAGCGCATGATGGACACGATATGCATTTCATGGTGGGCGCCGGGAACCGTGACGGAGATCTCGAAGCCGTCGGCATCCATGCTGACGATGGAATCGTAACCGCGGGAGTCAGACGAGACGGCGGCATCGATCCTGATGCCATGGCGCCTTGCGGACGCATCCACATTCTCCATGGACACGGACGCCTCGCCATGGCGGGAAAGGATTCCGCCGAGCGCTGCAGCGGAAAGCACGCGCAGATCGCTCGCGCAACCGCCGGCGGCCGCGATGGAGAGATTCTTGGGAACATCACCCATCATCTGGGAGAGGATGCTGCCGCACATCTGGCATGCCGGGATGTATGCGGCCACGGCGTCGGCCAGATCGGTGGAGACCATGTTGATGGCCGTCGGAACGACCAGGCCCTCGAGGCCGTTCGCCACATAGCGGGCGATGGATGTTCCGGCGCGCATCTGCGCCTCGTCGGTATTCGCACCGAGATGCGGGGTCAGAACCGCCCTCTCGAATTCCGCCAACGGCGTGCTCGCATCGGGCTCGGCTTCGATCATATCGATGCCGCAGGCGAATACCTTGCCGGCGGCCATGAAGTCGGACAGGGCCTTCTCGTCGATGATCCCGCCGCGGGCGGTATTGACGATGATGACGCCGTTTTTCATCTTGGAGAATTCCTCGGCGGCGAACATGCGGTACGTCTCATCGGTGCGGGGCACATGGACCGTGATGAAATCAGCCAAGGGCAAAACCTCATCGATCGAATCGAACAGCGTGACGCCGAGCTGGCTGGCGCGCACCGGGGAGCAGTACGGATCGTAGCCGATGACGCGCATGCCGAACGCACGGGCGCGCTCGGCGACCAAACCGCCGATGCGTCCGAGGCCGAACACGGCAAGCGTCTTCTCGTACAGCTCGTGCCCCATGAAGGAATCGCGGGCCCATCGTCCCGCATGCATCGACGCGTTGGCGCCGGGGATCTCACGGGCGGCGGCCAGCATGAGCGCCATGGTGTGCTCAGCCGCCGAGACGATATTCGACGTGGGAACGTTGCATACGATGATGCCGCGCTCACTGGCGGCATCGATATCGATGTTATCGCAGGTCACACCGGCGCGTCCGATCACCTTGCACTTGACGGCGGCCTCGATGACCTCGCGCGTGACACGCGTTGCGCTTCTCACTATGAGGGCATCGTAGTCCCCCACGATCGAAAGGAGGCCTTCCAGTGAAAGGCCGGTGATCACATCGACCTGATGCCCCTTCTGCTCGAGGACGGCAATGCCTTCGTCTACGATCCTGTCGGTCACGAGAACCTTCATGTTGCTCTCCTATGTTCATCCGACTGCACGGCAGCCGGAGGCCCGTCGGACGCGGAAGCATCCGGAATGTCTCATATGGATTCGATTATACCCGTGATAAGGCGGCGGAATTCGTCTTCTCGGGTTGCGGCCACATCGATGACCTCAGCGTCAGAGGGCGACGCTCCGGCGATGCCGCATGCCATGTTCGAGAGAAGGGAGATGCCCAGAACGCGCATGCCGACATGGCGCGCCGCAATGACCTCTTCGCACACGCTCATGGCAACGGAGTCGGCCCCCAGGGCGCGAAACGCCCTGATCTCCGAAGGGGTTTCGAAGCTGGGGCCGAGCAATCCCAGATAAACGCCCTCGCATACGCGGACGTGCTGGGCGACCGCGGTCTTGCGTGCAATCCGGCGCAGCTGGGGGTCGAAGGCATCGAGCATCGAGAAGAACCGCGGTGCAAGCTCGGCCGGCCCGGACGCCGCCACGGGATTGCGCCCCGTAAGGTTGATCTGGTCCGACATGATGCAGAAATCCCCGACGTGGAACGATTCGTTTATCGCCCCCGCAGCGTTGGTGGTGATGAGGACATCGACTCCCAAGCGGGACATCAGCCACACGGGAAACGCCACCTCTTGGGCGGAATAGCCCTCATAGCCATGGAGCCTTCCCTGCATGGCCAAAACGCAGGCGCCGCCCAAAGTTCCGCAGACGAAACGCCCGACGTGGCCGTTCGCCGTGCTCGTGCGCATGAAGGGGACTTCGGCGAAGGGGATGATGGCGGGATCTTCGATGGATTGCGCGAGAGGATTGAGCCCCGACCCCAAGATGACGGCGATGCGCGGACTGCGGCCCCCAAGACGCTGCGAAACCGCTTCCGCAGCGCAACGCAGCTGATCGAGCAGTTCAGGCTGTTCGGCCATGGCGATTCCTTCCCGATTGCAGCGAATATCAAACGGAGACGGGAGCGCAGGCGGTGAGAATGCGTTTGCGGCCCGCCAGATCAGATTCTACGCAGACGGAGCCGTATCCGAGCGCACGCACCTCATGAGCGGCTTCATCGAGGCAGGTTTCGTGCAATTCGCACGCGAAGACGCCTCCGGGCGCAAGCAGGGATGCAGCCTGGACGGCCAGAACGCGGAACAGACCGAGCCCGTCTTCTCCCCCGTCGAGCGCAAGATGGGGCTCATATGCGGATACCTCATCGGGAAGCTGGGCCATGACGGAGGTCGGGATATAGGGCGGATTCGAGATGATGAGGTCGAAAGGACCTGCAACCCCGCTGAGCAGATCGGCCTGGAAGACATCGATGCGGCCGTCCAAACCCAGACGCTCTGCATTCCCGCGCGCGATGCGCACGGCATCCGGCGAGATGTCAGTGGCCGCAACGGTGCACTGCGGATGCTCGTCGGCGATGG
>CAUWJA010000194.1:0-3226 GCA_963558905.1 uncultured Eggerthellaceae bacterium | reverse complement strand
CGCGTTCAAAAACGAGGTTCCCTACGGATCAGAATTCACCGTTTCCCGCAAGCCGCTCGAAGACGGAACGTGGTACGTTGCCGGCGAGTCCGCCGGCCCCGAAGCCGGCAAGCCCGTGCTGCACTTCATGGCAAGCGTCACCCTGACGCCGCTGAAGGGCTGACGACCCGACAGAAAAGACCCGGTGCGAACCGGGTCTTTTCTTTGGAGGGGGGGGTAATGAAGCGATGCTTAGAAAAGGCTACTTCAGGTCAGCGGCAACGGTATCCGCCATGATGAAGCCGTAAATCATGGCAGCATCGAAGCCGTAACCATAACCTTTGCCATCCTTCTCCTCGATTGACCCACACACATCGCCAGCTGCGTAGAGATTCGTGATGGGTTCGCGGTCTTCAGCAAGGACGCGGCACTCGGGATCGATCGCAATGCCGCCGGTCGTAAGATAGAACGTCGGGATGCAGGGCAGACCCACACACCGCCGTGCGTATTTATCAGCGGCAGATCCTTGCGGCCGAATTCATCTTCTTCGCCTGCCAGCGCATGGACGTTATGGGTGTCCAGCGTCTGCTGCAAGTTGGTGATACCGAACTTGTCGACGGCCTCTTGAATGGTATTGAAGTGCACCATGTCTCCGCGACTGAACAGGGCCTTGTACTCATCAGTAGACCACTCGTCGTTCTTCATCGTGGTGATAGCACCGCTCTCATCGGTGATGATGAAGAATTTGCCTCCGTTGTCAGGGTTACGCACTGCCTTGCTGAGCTCAGCGTGGTTGCGGCCATTCACGTTGCCGAACTGGTCACCTGCCGCATTGACCATGATGCTGGGCGTAGTGCGATACGCGAACGCAATCTCGAAGCGGCTACCAGCCTGCGGAGTGGTGGACAGGAACGCACCCAGTTCGCGGCCCATGCATTCGATTGCAGCGCCTTCACCCTGAGCCATCAGAATACCGTCACCCGTGGAACCGGGGGCGCAATTGAAATCGAACTCGCCGTATTCGGGGTAATGCTCCTTGATCATGTCCTGATTAGCGGCAAAACCACCAGAGGTCAGGCAGACCGCACGGGCATTGACGGTCCAAGTACCGCCGTCCTTGCATTCGGCAACCAGACCGGAAATCATACCTTCGGCATTCTTAACGAATTCGGTCACTTTGGCGCCATAGACGATCTGTCCACCGAGTGCATTGATGCGGTCAACAAGGAACTGCATAGCATAGCCGCAGCCGCCCATATAGCAGCCTGGTGCCAGGTACGGAGTGGTGCCGTAACAGGGGTTGACGCCCATAGTGAAGAAACCGACGCCCATACCATGCATCCAGTCCACCATTTTGCCGGAATTCTCGTACATGGCCCTCTGGTATGGGATATCGCCGTCGAAACGGTTGAGCTCAGGGTTTACGGATTTCTTCACGGCCTCAAGTCGGGCGTCAAGATTCATGCCTACTTCATCATCGAAACGGCCGAGACTATATTTTTTCTGCAGCTCAGAACCAGCAGAAAGCACACCAGAATACGTCATGGACATGGAGCCGCCCGGAATGTCGTTCTTTTCCAGCAGCATTACGCTGTATCCGCTCTCTAGAAGCTTTGCCGCAGCCACCAGACCCGCAGTGCCTGCACCCATGAAGACGACATCCACATCTGCGGTTTGGGGCACGCCGTCCTTTGCGGGATCGGAAGAACCCAAGGAGAAGCCAGCCGGATCGCCACCGGCATTGGTGATGGCGTCAGCCACCGCGCTGCGCACAGCCATACTGGTCATTGTTGCGCCAGAAACCGTATCGACATCCAGATTGCCCGACTCGAGAATGCGCTGCAGCATCATAGGACCGGCAATGCTGCCTATGCCGATAGTGTCATCGTTACGTAGAAGCTTTGCATCCACAAGCTTAGAATCCGCAATAGTCACCTCGGCATACAGATAATCCTTGTGGCCCATAGCCTTTCCAACCCATTTGCCATCGGTGAAAACCTCGGGGGGGCTTGATTGCGGAAGCCGCCTCCCCTTCGCCCTCCGCTGGAGTCTGAGCCGCAGGCTGCGAGCACCCGGCCATGATGCCGCCCAATGCCGCCATAGACCCGACCGCAATGGTTCCTTTCAGGAAGTCCCTTCGATTGAATTCCATGATGTCTCCCTCCCATTATTTACATTCGCCGCCAAACGGCTTAGCGCTAATATTGGGATGGAGGGACTGCTGGGTCATGACCTATTTTGGATTGAATGATGCGTGAATCAGGCATAACCGACCATCGGTTATGCGAATTGTTTGAAGGAAACCCCTGATGGGCACGACAAAGAATAGCCGCAAGGCATTTATGTCCTACATCATGGCCACCGCCATGGTCATCGGCTTCGCTTCCTACAAGGCAGCCATTTCCTGCTCGTATCGCACTGCAATGGGATCCGTAGTGGAAACATGCGGCTACGTTTCTGATGTCGGTTTCATGATCGTGGTCAACACCGCATCCTTCATCACGGGTCTGGCGATCTACCTCCTATACCGCAAAGGTATAGTGACCGAAGGCGGCATCGTGCAGAGCCCCGCCATCATCGCACTATCCATAGGCATGCTTGTCAGCCGCAAAGAAGCCGCAGCCGCGCTGCCAACCGAAGCTCTAGTCGTAATCCTTGGCGCAGTATGCGGATTCTCCATAGTCTTGCTCTGCATCGTATGGATCGACGCTCTTGTCAGACTCGAGACGATGAAGCAGTCCTTGCTTGTCATCGTATTGGGGCTCTGCCTCAAAGAGGCACTCTATGCATGGGCGACCAGCTTAACTGGAGTCGAGTTTGAGCTGTTCACCGTTGGCCTCTTGCTGCTGTCGGCTATCCTCCTGTTCTTCTCAACTAGAAAACAACGTCCCTTCGAGCTATCGCGTACTCCGGATGTCGATCGCTACGCCTTCGCAAAATCCTTCATAGCGCTATTCATCCTTGTTGGAATTGTCGGAATCATCCATACCACCGTCATCGGATCAAGCGCGGAAAGCGTAGTTGCTGACGTAGACATGAACCTCGCAGGAGGACTGTCCTCTGCAGTCGCCCTCATCATCACCGTAGCAATGGGATGGAGCGTGAGCACAGTGAAGGTCGGCAAGGTGGCATTTCCCTGCATCCTTGTTGCCCTTTCCCTGCTTCCTCTTCTAGGAGAGAACAATGGCACACTAGTCGGATTTCTCTCAATTTTCTGCTATGAGATCTATAGCAAGGTATTCCTCGT
>CAUWJA010000193.1:0-3228 GCA_963558905.1 uncultured Eggerthellaceae bacterium | reverse complement strand
AAGCGGCCGACTGCAGCTCCTTCACAAGTTCAGCCTGCCTGCAGAACACATTCTCGGCAACAGTGCCTGTCAGCTTGCCCTCGGCAAAGCTACCGCCCTCGCCGAAGAACTCAAAATTGCGGCACCAGTCGAAGATGAAGAAACGACGCTTGCCGACATATTCGCCATCAACGGAATCAAGCACCTGTAAACCTTCGCACAGACGCGTACCGCGGCCGATCATCTGCCAGAATTTGACCTTGGATCTGATCTTCTTGAAAAAGACCAGGTTGAGTACTTCCGGCACGTCAATGCCGGTGTCCATCATGTCGACGGATACGGTTATGACCGGCTTATCCTTCACCTTGAACTCATCGATGATGGTATGCGAGTAATCGTCACCGTAGCAGACCTTCTTGATGTAGCCGCCCGCGGCAAGGTTCGGGTACAGCTTGCCGAAGCGCTCCACGATGTATTTCGCATGATTCTGGTTCTGGGCGAAGATGATGGTCTTGCCAAGCGTCTGACCGCCATCCACCTTCACACCCTGTTCCATCAGGGTCTGCAGAACCTTGTCCGTGGTGTCCTGATTGAACACCCAAGAATTGATTTCGGCAGGCGCCACGTACTCAGGGGCGTCCTGGCCGCTTTCACCGAACGATTCCTCCCAGGCCCCCTGTTCCTCGGGCGACAGGTCGTCGTAGCGAATCCCCTCGTCAAGAAAATCGGTATGCGTCTCTATACCGTAGTACGGAACCAGAACGTGGTCCTGCTCAACGGCGGTATTGTATTCGTACACATACGTCGGTACGCCGCGCTCGACCTCGAAGAAATCATAGGTGTTGCGGTCCACTTCGTTCACCGGCGTTGCTGTAAGGCCGATGACCAGCGCATCGAAATAGTCGAAGATGGCGCGGAATTTCTTGAAGATGGAACGGTGCGCCTCATCCACGATGATCAGATCGAAATGCGCAGGCGTGAACATCCGGTTGCCGTCTTCGTTGCGCGCGCTGTCGATGGCATTGAGGATGGTGGGGTACGTGGAGAACACCACTCGCGCCGACTTGTCGTCCTTGTTGGAGCACAGGTTGCACATGGACGTCTCCGGCAGATACTGCTGGAAAGCATGCTTGGCCTGGGAAACCAACGCGGTGCGATCGGCCAGAAACAGCGCGTTCTTCACGTGGTTTCCGCGCGAGAGCACGTCGTAGATGCTGGCGGACACACGCGTCTTGCCAGTGCCCGTGGCCATGACCAGCAGGCTCCTGCGATGGCCCTCCTGAATGTTCGCACCCACGCGGCGGATGGCTTCTATCTGGTAGTAGCGGTTCGTGATGGCCTCGTTGATGGGCACTGCGGCCAGATCAGCCTTCCTGCCCCTGCGATTCATCTTGGTCGCCAAATCTCCCTGGCTGAACACGCCGCTCACAGGGCGGTACGGGGCCTCGGTATCGTCGCAGAAGAAGGTCTCGTAGCCGTTCGACAGGAAAATCATCGGCTTGTAACCGAACTTGCGCTCTATGCATTCAGAGTACAGGCGCGCCTGCTGCAAGCCCTTGTCCGGCGCATGCATGGTGCGCTTCGCTTCCAAGATTGCCAGCGGCCTGCCGTCTTTGCCCAACAGCAGGTAATCGATGAAGCCCTTCTGGCCGGGAATGCCCATCATGTCATCAACCTCGTATTCGGCAACGACATTTTCATTCAGCTTCCAGCCAGCAATCTGCAAATCAATGTCTATGAACAGCCTGCGGGTCTCGTATTCGGAGATCTCATCCGGGTTGAAATCGCGGGACTTCTTGTTTTCCTCCTTGGCGGCCGTGGCCTGCGCGCTGAATTCCTTGAGTTTAGCCTCCAGCTCCTTGATGCGGCCATCCTTCTCAACCAGCAAACCCTCGCGCTCCTTGATGGCCCTCACGTCCAGGGCCATCTTGACCGCAGGAACCTTTTCGGATTCGAAAGAACGTTCCTGATAGTCTGGGCCGTAGCAGTAATCCACCCAGTCAATAAACGAAAACAGCACCTTCAAGGAAGTCATCGCATCCTGAGGAGAAATGCGCTGATCGGTATGTACAGCCTGATTGCCCAGCTTCACGACAAACTGAAGCTGAGGCCAAACACGGGGATCAACTGCATGCTTGAAGCTGCCCTCATGCAACAGCGCCTGCAAATTGTCCTTATACGGCATCCGCATGGTGGTATCGACGCCGTAAACCCAATGCACGGCCAGCTCAAGCGCCTTGCGGCAACCGATGGCGCACATGGCACCGGAGCTGCTGAACACCTTTTCGGCTTCGATGGCCGCATCGGCGAAGAGGTCATAGTAACCGTCTTCGCGTTTCAGGAAATCGAAGTTAGGCATCGCCGCCTCCCTTTCCGAGCAGCCGTTCCACCTCGCGGTCGAAGTCTGAGACTATCCGCTGGTGCTTGTTGAATTCGTCGTATTCGGCTTCCGCCTTGGCACGTGCCTGCGCATTGGTGACCGCGCCTTTACCTTCCAACACCTCATAGCGCCTGAAGGCCAGAAACTCGTTCACGCTGCCTGCGAACCCCTCCATAGTGAACGTATTGCCGCGCTCCACCAAATCTTCGATGTAGTCGAAGAAACCGGAGACGGTGCGTTCGAGCTGGCGGATCTGCTTCTCGTCCAGATAGTTCTTAGCCACAGAAACATCCGACTTGAGAATGCGTCCGTCAGGCGAGTTCTTCCACGTGGTGAGCCCCATGTTCTCTTTCGTGTGGTCGGCGCACTCGGACACGATTTCGGCGGCGGTGCGGCCGGTTATCGCGTAGTGGAACTTGTTCTGGACCGCAGCATAGAAAGCCTTGGTGGTTGGGGAATCCTTGTCGTAGTCGGTGCTGCACTCCGCAAAGATGTCCGTGATCTGCTGCCAGATGCGGCGCTCGCTCGCACGGATGGACCTGATGCGTTCCAGCAGCTCTTTGAAGTAATCGTTGCCGAAAACGTCCGGACCGCTTTTCAGGCGCTCGTCATCCATGACGAAGCCCTTGATGATGAACTCCTTCAGAGTTGCGGTGGCCCACTGCCTGAACCGCGTGGCCTTGAGCGAATTCACGCGATAGCCCACAGCGATGATGGCATCGAGGTTGTAAATTTTCACCGTGCGGCGCACCTGCCGCGAGCCCTCCTGACGAACTACCGAGATTTCCTCGGCAGTTGCCCGCTCCGACAATTCACCCTCCGCGATGATGTTCTTCAGGTGTAGCGAGATGTTGTCGGACGAGCAACCG
>CAUWJA010000192.1:0-3250 GCA_963558905.1 uncultured Eggerthellaceae bacterium | reverse complement strand
CCGCATCCCGCCCGAACCATGCAACCAACCCCACTCATAATCGCAGCATTTCATGCAAATCGTCGCCTCACGGAGCGGAGCTCCGCGCGACCGTCCGGCCCGCATGGCTGTGATATTGTATCGCAAGGTTGCACGGCATTTCGGCTCAGTGCGACGATTTGCATGAAATGCTGCGATTATGATTGGGGTTGGTTGCATGGTTCGGGCGGGATGCGGCGATGCGCGATGCGTGATGGTTGCGGCCTGCGAGTTCGACGAGCTGGCGTTCAGGTCGATTCTTCGGAAGGATGACACCGTCGTCGCCGTCGATGGGGGATTCGCGAGTTTGGAATCGTGCGGCGTCGTTCCTTCGATGGCGATAGGTGATTTCGACTCCCTCGGGTTCGTTCCCCCTATCGACGGCATTCTGCGCTACCCCTGCGAGAAAGACGCATCCGACCTGGAGCTGGCTCTCGATTGGGCTATCGGCGAAGGGTTCGGGGAGATCGCCGTATTCGGAGCTTTGGGCGGGCGCCTCGATCAGACCATGGCCACGATCCAGACGCTTTACGGCGTGTCGCTGCGGGGCGTGAAGGTGTTCGCGGTGGGGGCGGATTGCTGTGTTGCCATTGTGACGGGAGGATTGCCGGGCGATTGCGCGGCGGGTGTCCTCGTGCTTCCTGCCGGGCTTTCCGGCACGGTTTCGGTGTTTTCCCTGTGCGATGTTTCGTCAGGGGTCGGCGAGAGCGGCTTGGCGTACGGTTTGGAAGATGCCGAGTTGACCAACGACTGTTCTCTGGGCTTGTCGAATGAATTCACCGGTGCGCCTTCCCGCATTTCCGTCAAGAGAGGCTCTTTGGCGGTTTTCCTGCCGAAGTCCGCCGCTCCATATCTATAATCGGTAGATAGCGCCGGTTGTGGAATCGGCGCGCAATTGAAGAGACGGGGAGTCCGCACCACGGGCTGAGAGGAAGCTGTTCGCTTCGACCCGCTGAACCTGCTATGGGTAATGCCAGCGAAGGGAGAGATCATGGATTGTTCCGAAACCATTTCCGTGCACGGTCAGGAGTCGCTCGATGACGTTCGGGCGGGTATTCTGAAGTCTGTCCGGGCGGTGCGCGCCGAAGGCGGACTCGTCCACTGCATTACAAACTACGTGACGGTTGAGAGCTGCGCGGACGCCGTTTTGGCTGTCGGAGCAAGCCCCATCATGAGCGATGAGCCCGAGGATGTGCGCGATATAACGGCGCTCTGTCCGGCTCTGGTCATCAATATAGGCACATTGAATTCCCATACCATCGAAGGGATGCGCGTTGCCGGGGCGGTGGCGGCGAAGCTCAGCCATGCGATCGTCCTCGATCCTGTCGGCGCGGGAGCTTCTCCGCTGCGCACGCAGATCGCATGCGAGTTGCTCGATTCGCTGCCGGTCGGCATCCTCAGGGGCAACGTGAGCGAAATCAAAGCCGTATCTGGCTCGGCCTCGTCTACCAGGGGCGTCGATGCCGATCCCGGCGATGCCGTAACCGATGCTTCGGTCGGCCAGGCGGCGGCTTTTGCCCGCAATGTCGCCGCCCGAACCGGGGCTGTGGTCGCCATGACGGGAGCCATCGACATCGTTGCGGATGCGGAGCGCGCCTTCGCTGTACGCAACGGCGATGCCTTGCAGGGACGCATCACCGGGTGCGGATGCATGTTGTCGGCGATTTCGGGCGCCTATGCGGCGTCGGCGGGCGAGTCGGACATGTTGGAGGCGGCCCTTGCCGCAGTGGTCCATATGGGCCTTGCTGGGCAGGCGGCCCATCGGCGCATGTCCGCCGATGACGGGACGGGCAGTTTCCGCGTATATCTGATGGATGCCCTTTCTGCATTGACGCCCGAGCAGATCGCCTCCGGCGCCCGCATCGAAGAGGTGCGCTGATGCGCAACCCCAGAGCCTATCTTCGCAGCCATCCGGAGTGCCTGCGTCTGTATGCGGTGACCGATTCGTCGTGGTTGGACGGCCGCACGTTGAGAGAATGCGTGGAAGGGGCGGTCGAAGGCGGTGCGGGATTCGTTCAATTGAGGGAAAAGCATGCCGATGCCGAAACGCTGGTTTCTTTGGCGCGGGAGATCCGGGATGCGTGCGGCGGGAAGGCCGTGTTCGTGGTGAATGATTCGGTTGAGGCGGCAGTGCTTGCGCAGGCCGATGGCGTCCATGTGGGGCAAGGCGACATGGCGTGCTCCAGCGCGCGTGCGCTTGTGGGGCCGGATAAGATCGTCGGCGTTTCGGTTCAGACGGTTGCCCAGGCGAAGGATGCCGTCGCCCAGGGGGCCGATTATCTCGGCGTGGGGGCGATGTTCAAAACCGCCACGAAGCCTGAAGCCGCAGAGGTCTCGGTTGATGAGCTGGCGGCCATTTGCGCTGCGGTGGATGTGCCCGTCGTCGGGATCGGAGGATTGAATACCCGTACGATCGGAGAGCTTGCCGGCACCGGGGTTGATGGCGCGGCTGTCGTTTCGGCCATATTCGCGGCGACCGATACCTGTGCTGCAGCGAGAGAGCTCAAGGAGGTTATCGATGGAGTGCTATAGCGTAGCATCGGTTCTCAGCATCGCGGGATCTGACAGCTCGGGCGGAGCGGGTATCCAGGCTGACATCAAGACCATCGAGGCGATGGGGCTGTTCGCCCAGACTGCAATCACTGCACTGACCGCCCAGAACACCATGGGAGTCACCGGCGTGCTCGATGTTGCCCCGGAATTCGTGCGAAACCAGATCGATGCCGTTTTCGACGACATCGAGCCTGCTGCCGTCAAGATCGGAATGGTCTCCCAGCCCGGCATCATCGCTGCGATAGCGGATGCTTTGGTGCAACGTGGCGCATCCAATGTGGTCGTCGACCCGGTAATGGTTGCCACCAGCGGAGCGAGCTTGACCGGCGAGGGTGCCCGAAGGTCCCTTGTCGAGCGCTTGCTTCCGCTCGCAGATGTGATCACGCCCAACCTTCCCGAGGCGGAAAGCCTGTGGGGCCATCGAATCGCCGATAGGCGGGATATGGAACGTGCTGCATGCGCACTGGCGGAAGTCTCCGATGGGGCTGCCGTTTTGATCAAAGGGGGGCATGCCATCGGATCTGCCGCCGACCTGCTTTGCTGCGATGGGCGCATGGTTTGGTTCGAACAGGATCGCATCGACAATCCCAATACCCATGGGACGGGATGCACCCTTTCGAGCGCCATTGCGGTCGGGTTGGCCAAGGGTCTGCCTGTCGAAGAGGCGGTACGTGAGGCG
>CAUWJA010000191.1:0-3252 GCA_963558905.1 uncultured Eggerthellaceae bacterium | reverse complement strand
CCGGCAAGCCCAGGACGCCCACGATGCCGCCGTCGCCTCGCTCAATGAAGTGCGTGTGGAAAAAGGGCGCCTTGAGGTGCAGGTCGAAAATGCCGTGAAAACCATCGTCGATGATTGCGGCGTTCCCCTCGAAACCGCACTTGAGACCCCTAAGCCGGAAAATCGGTCGGAACTGCAGGAAGAGGCCGAAAAACTCCGCCGACGCATTGCGAACATGGGCACCATCGATTCGGGCGCAGCGCAAGAGTATGAAGCCATGAAGGAACGCTATGACTTCATGGTGTCCCAGATCGAGGACGTGGAGGCGGCCCGCCGTGCCCTCAAGCGCATCGTCACCGCCATCGACGAGAGGATGAAGTACCAGTTCGATGCCACATTCGAGCTGGTCAACGCTAATTTCAAAGAGATTTTCGCCACGCTGTTCCCGGGCGGGGAAGCCTCACTCGAACTGGTCAACGCCGATGAGCCCGAGCACCTGGGCGTCGAGGTGAACGCCCAGCCCCGAGGCAAGCGCATCACCAAGATGATGCTGATGAGCGGCGGCGAGAAGTCCCTCACGGCGTTGGCGCTGCTGTTCGCAGTGTACCGTATCAGATCCACGCCGTTCTACATCCTCGATGAGGTGGAAGCTGCGCTTGACGATTCCAATCTCCGGCGCCTGACCGCCTACCTGCAAACCCTCCGCACGCAAACGCAGCTGATCATGATAACGCACCAGAGGCGTACCATGGAGATGGCCGATGTCCTCTATGGCGTATCCATGCAGGCAGACGGCGTCACCAAGGTAATTTCCCAGAAACTCGAGCAGGCGGCACCCGCCCGTTGAGCGAAACGTTACAATGGCTGAACACGAGATCCGCCGGATTCCATATTTCCGATGAGGAGTGAACATATGGCATTTTTCGAGAAGATGAAAGAAGGTCTCAGCAGGAGCCGCGAAAAGCTGCGCGAATCCATGAACGTGCTTCTTGCGAAAGGCCCGGATGTCGACGATGACTTCTGGGATTCGCTGGAGGAAACGCTGATTGAAAGCGACATGGGAGCCCAGGCGGCGATGGATATCACGCAGGAGCTCCGCGATGAAGCCACCCGCAAAGCGCTTCCTGACGCCAATGCCGTTCTGGATCTTCTTGCGGAAATGATCGCAGCACGATTCACCGTCACGGATTCACCCCTGTTCGACACCGCTCCGCTCTGCGTTCTGTTCGTCGGCATCAACGGCGCAGGCAAGACAACCACGACCGGTAAGCTTGCCGCCGAGGCGAAGGGCAAGGGCAGAAACGTCATATTGGGCGCAGCCGACACGTTCCGCGCAGCAGCGATCGAACAACTCGAGGAGTGGGCACGCAGAAGCGATGTGCGCATCATCGAGCGAGAGCGGGGCAGCGATCCGGCAAGCGTGTGCTATGAAACCCTTGATGCGGCCGCACGTGAAAACGCCGACTTGGTCCTAATCGATACCGCTGGACGCCTTCACACGTCTGATGACCTCATGCGCGAGCTGAAGAAAGTTTGCGACGTGGTGCGCAAGCGTGCCGACATGCCTGTCGTAACGGTGCTGGTCATCGATGCGACAACCGGACAGAACGGTTTGGCCCAGGCCCGCAAGTTCAATGATGCGCTATCGCTGGATGGCGTCATCATCACCAAACTCGACGGAACCGCCAAAGGCGGAATCGCCGTCGCCATTTCCTATGAGCTCGGCCTGCCCATTGTGAAGGCAGGTGTCGGAGAGCGCATTGACGACCTGCGCGATTTCGATCCATACGAGTTTTCCCGTGCGCTCATCGAGGAGGGCGAATAACACATGTTCGATAACCTTTCAGATCGTCTCCAAGGCGTTTTCTCGAACCTCCGCGGCAAAGGCCGTCTGTCCGAATCCGACATCGATGCGGCCATGCGCGACATCCGCATGGCCCTGCTCGAGGCGGACGTGAATTTCAAGGTCGTGAAATCGTTTGTCGCCAATACCAAACTGCGCTGCTTGACCGCCGACGTGCTCGAGTCCCTCACTCCTGCTCAAAACGTCATCAAAATCGTTCTCGACGAGCTCACCCGTCTGCTCGGCGAGTCCGATGCCAAGCTCACGCTTTCCAATCGCATGCCCAATGTGATCATGCTCGTTGGTCTGCAAGGCTCGGGCAAAACAACGGCCGCATCGAAACTTGCCTATCTTCTCAAGCAGAAGAGCCATAGCCCCCTGCTCGTCGCCTGCGACGTCTATCGTCCCGCTGCAGCCGACCAGCTGGAAACCCTCGGTGGTGAAATCGGCGTCAAAGTCTACCGCGGAGACGGTGTCGACCCTGTGGCCATCGCCGCTGAAGGCGTGCGTTTCGCCATCGACAACTTGCGTGACGTCGTCATCGTCGACACGGCGGGCCGATTGCATGTCGACGATGACATGATGCAGGAAGCCCAGGCCATCAAATCAGCCGTCACCCCCGATGCCATACTCATGGTCGTGGATGCCATGACGGGCCAGGATGCCGTCAATGTCGCTTCCGCATTCGCCGAGAAAGTCGACTTCGATGGCGTCATCATGTCCAAGATGGACGGCGATGCCCGCGGCGGCGGCGCCCTTTCCCTCAAGCAGGTCACCGGTAAGCCCATCATGTTCATCTCTGCAGGTGAAAAACCCGATAGCCTTGAGGAATTCCATCCCGACCGCATGGCCAAACGCATTCTCGGAATGGGCGACGTCGTCAGCTTCGTTGAGCAGGCGGCCAAACTCAAAGCTGAGGAAGTTGAAGCCGAGACGGCCGCCCGCATGGCCAAAGCCCAGCTCAATCTCAATGATTTCCTCAACATGAAAAAGCAGGTCAAGAAAATGGGAGGCGTCGGCAAACTCCTCTCCGCGCTGCCGGGCGGCGATAAGGCGATGGCGTCAGGACAGGTCGATGAGAGCGCGCTCGATCGCATGGAGGCCATCATCTTCTCCATGACCGCCCAGGAACGCGAAAAACCTGAATTGCTCAACGGCAGCCGCAGGGCCCGCATCGCCCAGGGCGCAGGAGTCACAGTCCAAGATGTCAATCAGCTGATGAAGCAGTTCAACGAAACCAAGAAGATGATGCGCAAGATGATGCCCGCCGTCGAAGCTTCATATGGAACAGGGAAGGGCAAAAAGGGCAAGAAAGGCCGTCGCGCCCGCTTGGGCATTCCGGGGATGGGCGGTATGTCGATGTCGGATCTCAAACGCATCCAGGACATGATGGACAAATAGCACCGATTATCGTCAGGTTATGCTGCCTT
>CAUWJA010000190.1:0-3269 GCA_963558905.1 uncultured Eggerthellaceae bacterium | reverse complement strand
TCTGTGAGCGCCTTGATGCGGCAGGATTTACCCATTTGCCAGAATCTTGTGTTTGGAATGTCGTGCCGGGCGGGCACTACTACACCACTCGCAACGATTCGAGCGTTATCGCGTTTTCAGTGGGTGAGCGCGCTTGACGATTGTGGCGCCTTCCATTTTCAGCTTGCCGCCGCGCATTCTGATTCTCCGGCTTTCAAGGTCAAGTCAGTTCCTGAAATCGAAGGTCCCGAGGGCTATGTGCGGCTCAATGTGGAAGCATATGGCGGCATGATCGACTACACATGGTTCGATCGCCCGTTGTCGCTGGCGGGACGCGTCCTTGTGCGCAACGGGTCCAAAGTTGAGAGCCGCTTGATCGCTCTCGATCGGGATGTCGCTCTCATCCCGAGTGTTGCCATCCATCTCAATCGCTCGGTAAATGAGAGTTTCTCTCCCAACCGGGCGGTAGATGCGTGCCCGTTGTTCTCGGCGGGTGAGTTGGGTGCAGGTTCGCTCGACGATGCTCTTGTGCAGGTCCTCGAAATCGAACCTGGACTGATTCTTGCCCGTGACCTGTTCCTCTTCAGCCGTCAGAAGGGGTGCATCTGGGGCGCAGCGGGGGAGTTCGTTTCATCCCCCAAGCTCGATGATCTCATGTGCGTGTTTGCCTCGCTCAAGGCATTCATCGGATCTGAGAATGATGCATGTGCGAGTGTTTGGTGCTGCTTCGACAATGAAGAAGTCGGTTCCAACACCAAACAAGGGGCCATGTCCACATTTTTGCGCGACACGCTCGAGCGAATGTGCGTATGCTTGGGGCTCTCGCGTGAGGAATACCTTTGCGCTGTCGCGCAATCCATGCTCGTGAGCTGCGATAATGCGCACGCTGTACATCCCAATCGGACTGAGAAATACGATGCAGGCAATCGATGCCGGCTCAACGGCGGCATCGTTATCAAGGAAGCCGCCAACCAGCATTACTGCACAGATGCGTTCAGCCGCGCGGTATTCGCTGCCGTATGCGAACAAGCGGGCGTGCCGTATCAGACCTTCGCCAATAAGAGCGATCAGGCGGGAGGCTCTACGCTGGGCAACCTTTCGAATATGCAAGTGAGCATGCATGCGGTTGATGTCGGCTGTCCTCAGCTGGCCATGCACTCGTCGTATGAGACATCGGGCGTGCGCGATGCGAGCCTCGCCATTTCAGCTCTTACGGCTTTCTACGAGGCTGATATCCGCATCGATGGGGCAACTTCCGCAACCATTTGAGATGTCGCGGTATAGGCGGCGTTGCCGGGATACTTCGCCAACAGCGCGGACTCAGCCGCGCGACGCGGTGCGAAATAGTTTAGTGTCCAGCATTCCCGCGGAAGGACGAATGTCGCAACCGGAGCGTATCCCGTCTTCTGCAAGATGCCGATATTGTGCGCCATGGCATCAAGGCCGCTTCCCGCTTGCGTCCAAAATCATCGACCTCGGCTATGCGGCCTCCCAGCCCCTTTTCTCTGCCTGGGCGTTAAGTGCGTCGGTAAAATCTGAGAACAGGTCGATGTCCATGATGATGCCGGGAATGCTATCGGCCAAAAGCATGGTCTGTGCACCCGTGCCGCAGCCTAAGTCAAGTACGCGCTCCATGGATGCAAGTCCGTCAATGAAATCCATAACGCGTTCTGTCGCCTCCGTAGACCCAGGCCCTTGACGATCGAGGGGCTTATGCAGAGCTCGACAACAAGTTCGAGCATGGAGGGGGTTTTGAACGGTCATTGTATCTCCTTTCTTTTTCGACGCCGAAGCTCCGTTGTTTCAGTTTTCAATCAGTTCGCGCGCGATGCGACGCCTCGTTGTCGGCAACGCTTCCGCTGGGAAACCTCATTCCCGTCGATGCAAGAAACACATGTGCGCCCATTACGCGCGCAGCCTGCGCATGGCTATTTGCATCCGAACACCGCCCGACCTACCGCACGCATCTGGCTGCCCGCATGCGGGCACCGGCTGTCCGCGCACTCCGACCCAGCCGGAGCCGAGCGTCGCATTGCCTGCATTTTTGTCCCGCGCTGGACAAAACAGGGGGCAATGCGACGCATTTCGCCCATCCAAAGGCCCCCATCGAAGGCGTCCGCCGTCAATGGGCAGCGTTTTCCCAGGTCGCAAGACCGCACCTCCCGAACACCAGGCGCCGGCATGTCGCATTGCCTGCATTTTTGTCCACGCGCGGGAAACTGCGGGCGTCGACCGGATCCTGCAGTTTCGGAATTCCGTCCCCTCCGCCGTTTCGCGTTGAATGTTCATTCCGGTCGGGTTCTCGCGTCTGTCCTCGCTGATGCCGAGGTTCTGCGCGCCGTACGCCTCGGGCGCGGAGTCATCGCAATCAAGCCCCGCATCGAAGGCCTTGAGGAAGCGTAATCGACCTTTGAAGTCGTCCGCGGTCATCGGGTCGACGGTGCATGGGCGATTGCATAATCCCTGAACGCCGGCGTGAGTTCGATGTCGTACTTCTCGAAGTGGTAGGCGTCTTTGTTGCTCCATGAGAATCCGTCTTTGACGGTGGTGCATTCAGGTATGTCTGTCTCTTCTCCGGTCATCTCGTCTTCGAGGTATCCGGCAGCGGCGATATCGTAAGATGTCGCGCGGAAGAACCGCAGAATGGCCTGCTTGTCCGGGTCTTGGACATGAAAGACGGCATAGGCGCCTTCCGGCCTTATTCTTGCTGTAATTGCCATAGCGCCATCCTTTCGGGAATAACATTTTCATTACCCATCATTATTCCCTTGTTCGCTTTCATTCCCAGTTGAATGCTCGTCCAAATTTGGACCTGCGTTCAACGGATCAGGGTCAAGACGAGGCCCGCTAACGCTCCTGATGGGTATTCGAATATCGACGCCGAAATCGATGGAAAGCTCTACGAGTTCAAAAGTCCCGAGGAGCCGAAGGGTAAACCGAAGCCGGGTAGGGAATTGGCCTTCATTGAAAGCAACCTGAGGGGAGCGAAGAAGCAGTTTGGCAATCAGTTCGACGAATTCACGGGTGGCCGGCTTCAATACGATGGCCCCATCAGGGTTGTTTTGAGCCTAAGATACCGTGATGTCCCGATGGATGCTGCAATCAATGAAACGGTACGGCGAATGGGACAGCATTCCATAGACGAGGTTATCGTCGTGTCCGAATCTGGACAGATCTTTCGCTTGAAACGGTGAAAGGCGCCAGTCCCTATTAGCAGAGCCAGACGCCTTTCAAGTAAAACAATCATACCACACGCCCGTAGCCCAATGGAAGGGCAGCGGTCTGCAAAA
>CAUWJA010000189.1:0-3273 GCA_963558905.1 uncultured Eggerthellaceae bacterium | reverse complement strand
GCGAAGGACTTCGGGAACACGCCCTGCTCGGCAGCCTCATGCGGGCATTCCGAAGAGATGATCGTGTAGCCGAGCATGGCGCCGAGCAACGACAGGACCACGCCGAGGCTCACCAGCGCAGCGCCCCAGGGTCCGACAACGGCCTCAAGCACACCCGCCATGGAGGGGTTCGGCAAAGCAGCCAGTTCGGCACGGGGCATAACGCCCATGGACAGGATCGAAACCATCAGATAAATTGCCAGGATTCCCACGAATGCGATGACGGTGGCACGGCCGACATCCTTGCTGTATTTCGCTCGGCCGGAAATCGCCACAGCACCTTCGATGCCAAGGAAGATCCAGATGGATACACCCACGGTTCCCACGATCTGATCCCACAGAGCAGGGCCGTCCGGTTCACCCCAGAAGTTGTCCATGAAGATGGCCGGATCGAAGTGCATGGAGAACAGAATGGCGACGATGGCCACGAAGAGCGGCACCAACTTGGCAACAGTGGTGATGAAGTTGATCGCACCGACTTCCTTCATGCCGCGGGTAACCAAAAACCAGCAGATCCAGACGATGATGGACGCTCCGATGACGGAAGGCAGATTGTTGCCTTCGCCGAACACCGGGAAGAAAAAGGACAAGCTCGCAAACAGCAGCGTGGTATAGGAGACCGTCGCCAGAAGCGCGCTGATCCAGTAGCCGTAGGCTGATATGAAGCCCATGAATTCGCCGAATCCTGCACGGGCGTACGAATAGATGCCGCCGGTGAGATCGGGTTTGAATTTGTTGAGCGCATAGAAGCACATCATCAGGCAGAACACGCCGATGCCGCAGACCATCCAGCCGATGAGAACGGCACCGGTGTTCGCCCCGGCAGCGGCCATATCGCCGGCCATCGTGAACACACCGCCGCCGATTACCGCCGTGATGACAGCAGCGATCAGATGCGGCAGCGAAAGGCCGTTCGGGTCGTTGATCTTCCCTCCGCCGCTTTGAGCAAGTTTGGACATAACCTGCTCCCCCTTTCCAATGGAACCGCACTCCTCTTTGTGCGGTATGCATTCATCCAGCATACTCCCTCAAGAGTACATTTCGGCCTGTATTTTAATTTTCATGCATATTTTCTCAGGATTTGGGGCTTTTTTATGCACGGTCTGTTCACTTGCGGGAAATATGCTCCATCAACAGACCCCCAGTTCATGAATATTTCAGACCGAGAAACGGCCCGCACCTGCGCCGACACCGCAACAAGGCTCCCCTTTGCACGCATCCGTACATGAAAAGAGGCGGGCTCCGAAGAGTCCGCCTCTGAAAACTGCACTGCGCCGCATCGATGCTGCCGACGAAGCCCGTGCTCTGCCGCCGGACTATCGGCTGATATTGTAGAACGCCTTCCAGCCTGCATATTCGGCCGAACCGTCAAGCTCCTCCTCGATGCGGATGAGCTGATTGTACTTCGCAATACGGTCGCTGCGGCACGGAGCGCCCGTCTTGATCTGGCCCGCATTGGTGGCCACGGACAAATCGGCGATGGTGGTGTCTTCGGTTTCGCCGGAACGATGGCTGATGATGCATGCATAGCCTGCCTGCTTGGCCATCTGGATGGCCTCAAGGGTCTCCGTCAGGCTGCCGATCTGGTTGACCTTGATCAGGATGGCATTGGCGACACCGAGCTCGATGCCCTTGGCAAGGCGCTTGGAATTGGTGACGAACAAGTCGTCGCCGACAAGCTGCACCTTATCGCCGATGCGATCGGTCAGCATCTTCCAACCATCCCAATCCTCTTCGGCCATGCCGTCTTCAATGGAAATGATGGGATACTTCGCGACGAGCTTCTCCCAGTAGTCGACCATTTCCTCGCTGGTATATTCCACACCCTCGCCGGCCAGCACGTACTTGCCGGTTTCGGCGTTGTAGTACTCGGTCGAAGCGGGATCCATGGCGAACATGATATCCACACCGGGCTTGTAGCCTGCCTTCTCGCATGCTTCGACGATGTATTTCAGAGGTTCCTCATTGCTCTGCAGGTTGGGAGCGAAGCCGCCTTCGTCGCCGACGCCGCCGCCGAGGCCGGCATCATGAAGAACCTTTTTGAGCGTGTGGTAGATCTCAGCGCACCAGCGCAGTCCCTCTGCGAAGGTCGGTGCACCGACCGGCATGATCATAAACTCTTGGAAGTCGACATTGTTGTCAGCATGCGCTCCGCCGTTGAGGATGTTCATCATGGGCGTTGGCAGAAGGTTGGCATTCACGCCGCCGACATATCGGTACAGCGGCAACGCAGCGGATTCTGCAGCAGCGCGCGCCACGGCCAGCGATGCGCCCAGGATGGCATTGGCTCCGAACTTGCCCTTGTTGTCGGTGCCGTCAAGCTCGATCATCTCAGCGTCGATTGCGCGCTGGTCTTCCGCGTCCATACCGACCAAGGCATCGGCGATTTCCTCATTGACATGCGCAACTGCCTGGCGGACGCCTTTGCCCAGATAGCGGTCCTTGTCGCCATCGCGAAGCTCGACGGCTTCAAATGCCCCGGTGGAAGCGCCCGAAGGCACCATGGCACGGCCGAAAGAGCCGTCATCGAGAAGAACCTCGACTTCAACAGTAGGGTTGCCGCGCGAATCAAGCACCTCACGGCCATAGACATCATAGATGATGCTCATGTGAACAAGCCTCCTAAGCAACTCGGATTCCAAACACACACGATTGTAGCAGGTTCAGGCTTCAATCTAGGCCAGCACGGCCGTCATCACGCATACAACCGCGCCGAAGGCAAGCAAGGCGAAATCCCGGATGCGAAGAGCATCGGCATGCAAGCTTGTGCGTTTGCCTCCCGAATAGCAGCGAGCATCCATGGCGGCGGCAAGGCTTTCAGCGCGGCGGAACATCCCCACGATCACGGGAACGAGCACCTTCGCCCAGCATTTCAAACGAGAAGCCATCGAGCCTTCGTCGAATGGAGCGCAACGCGATGCTTGGGCAACCTGAACCCGCCTGATCTCATCAAGGCTGGCGGGGATGAAACGCAAAGCGATGGAGAACATCGTCGCCACGTCATCGACGGGCACGCGGACATGGCGCAGCGGCGACAATATGGAAGCAAAAGCCCTGACCAGATGGGCATCGTCATAGGCAAACGCGACCATGAGCGTTGCAATGGCCAGCAGAAGAATGCGAGCCGCATAGAATGCACCGACATCGATCCCCTGCGGCAGGTGCGCGATCACCGTGAATCCCAAGATGACATACAGCGGGATCAATCCCGCCAAGATGGTGCGCAGATCAGGC
>CAUWJA010000188.1:0-3284 GCA_963558905.1 uncultured Eggerthellaceae bacterium | reverse complement strand
TGACACGGGTATCCTCCGCACACACCACGTCGGCGCAACGCAGCTCATCGAGGGCGCGCAGCGTCATGTCGGCAAGATTGCCGATCGGCGTAGGGCATATGACCAGCTTTCCTGACATGGCAGCCATTATACGGGTTCTCCTTCCATGCTGACGCGCCGTTCAGGCCTCTTCGGCCAGATACCCGCCCAGCAGATACCCCATCACGGATGCCATCATAAGGCCGCGCGTCCACCCGCTGGAATCCCCCAGGCAGCGCAGACCCGCGATATTGGTGGTGAAGCGCTCGTCCATGCGCACACGGTTGCTGTAGAACTTGAGCTCCGGCGAATACAGCAAGGTTTCAGCCGAGGCGAAGCCGGGAACCACGGTATCGACGGCCAAGATGAAATTGATGATATCGGTCATGGCCCGGTACGGCATGGCGGCCGTGATATCGCCCGCCTCCGCGTCGGGCAGCGTCGGCACCACGTTGCTGCGGCGCAGCTCACGCGGCCAGGTGCGCTTGCCGTCCAAGATATCGCCGAAGCGCTGGACCAGGATATGGCCCGCGCCCAGCATGTTCGTGAGCTCACCAACCTTCTGCGCATAGGCGATGGGCTGGTCGAACGGAGCCGTGAAATTATGCGTGCACAGGATGGCCAGGTTGGTATTGGCGGATTTCAGGTCCTTGTAGGAATGGCCGTTGACCACCGCAAGGTCGCCGTCATAGTTCTCCTGACTCACGAACCCGCCGGGATTCTGGCAGAAGGTGCGCACTTTGTCGCGAAACGGATTCGGATATCCGATCAGCTTCGATTCGTAGAGCACATTGTTGACCCGCTCCATGACTTCATTGCGGACTTCCACGCGCACGCCGATATCCACCGGACCGGGGGCATGGGCGATGCCGTGTTCGCGGCACATGCGCTCAAGCCAGTCGGCCCCGCGGCGGCCCGTGGCGATCACCACGTGGTCGGCCCTCACGAACTCGATGACGCCGTGCGCATCCTCGAGCACCACGCCCGTGCAGCGTTCACCCTCCAGCACGACCTGGGTGCATGCGGTGGAAAACCTCATGTCGACACCTGCATCGCGGAGGTGGTCCTGGATTCGTCTGTAGATCTCCTGGGCGCGCTCGGTTCCCAGATGGCGGATGGGGCAGTCGACCAGCTTGAGCCCGGCTTGGATGGCCCGCAGGCGGATGTCTTTGACCTCAGGGGTCTGCTCGGCGCCTTCGACATGCTCATCCGCCCCGAAACGCAGATAGAGCCCGTCGACCTTCCTGATGGTTTCCTGGGCAAAATCCTCGCCGATGAGCTGGGGCAGATCGCCGCCCACTTCAGCAGACAGCGAAAGCTTTCCGTCCGAGAACGCCCCTGCACCCGAAAACCCCGTTGTGATACGGCACGGCTTGCAGTTCACGCAATGCCCCGCAACATGCTTGGGGCAGCGGCGTTCCTCAACCGGCAGACCCTTATCCACCAGCATGATGCGACGCTGATCGCCGGCACCGAGAAGACCCAGGGCGGTGAAGATTCCCGCCGGGCCCGCGCCGACTATCACGATATCGGTTTTCGTTTCATTCATAGATGTTTCCTTCGATCGATCCATTGGAGGCAAGGGGTCCCTCGGACCATTCGGCCTTCAGGCCAATGGGCCACGCACATCATCATTCCGCGCCGATTCGAATAAATCTATCAGCTCCTGATGCGTATGCACATCCATCTTCTGATAGATATGCTTGATATGCGCCTTTACGGTATTGTACGAAACCACTAGTTCGTTCTGGATGAACACGCCCGTTCTTCCTCGCGCAAGCAATCCGAACACTTCCCTCTCGCGCCGCGTAAGACCATAGCGCCGAGCCAAAGCATCACAGCGTATCTCGTAATCCTCGCCGTTCGCATTATCATCGATACGGTCGATTTCAACTGGTTCCATCTCACGAACCTCAGAAATTGTAGCGTCAAAGCTGAATCCGCGAAGCACGATGACCACATAGGAAACCAATAGAAGCACGATGACAGCCACCACGAGAGTGACCACCTGCGGATTATCGCGAAGATACAGATTGACAACCCTCCCAGCATTTGCCCCGACTATCACACCGATCGAATTCATGGCGAATCCCCAAGAGAATACCGACACGGAGGCGTGGGGGTTCTTGCGCGCCAGCAATGTGAGAACCATCCAGTAAAACACCTCGAAAATCGCCACCCCGCAACTGATCAACCCGCTCGAAACCGAAAACGGCACCAATGGCGAAGCAGTCACGATCAACACCCCCGCAAGCGCACACATGAAAGCAAGACGAAATAGCCGATCGACACCATCAAAACTCAGGCAGGTCCGGTGGATGATCGCCACCGCCCCCAACACCGCCAACCCCCATGCCGAAACCGAAGGAATGCCCTCCGATTCTCCGAACGTCAGCAAGAACCCATACATCATACGGAACAAAAGCAGGCATATGAACAACTGGTGCCCGAATGGCAGATACGACGAAGGCTGCGTCAAAGCTGCGTCATGGGGCGATGCCGACGTTCTCAACCAGTTGAATAAGGCATCCGAATCACCGCGGGCCAGAAACAAGACCAGAATGATAATCGCTGAATGGACGGCAAGCCAAAACGATGAATATCCTGACGGCAGAATAAGACTCACGGTCGTCGACAAGAATTCCGCCGCCACCACAAGAATGAACAGCTTCGATCCATCAGCTCGGCACATGAGCAAGCCGACCAAAACCGTGCATACGCCACGTGAAACAGCGAGCATGCACGCCCCGAGAACAAGCATAAAGGATGAAGGCATCGCATCCGCGATAACGATAAAAGAGGCACCGGCAACAACACCGCCTATCGAAAGGCCCATCAAGTAAGCGGACCCCAAGAGTTTTGGACGACGGACTGAAACAAATGCCAGAACGATCAACGCCACTCCATTAGTTGCAGTGCACACTTCTCGGACATACGTCCCGAACTGATCATAGAAAGGGAAAAGATGGGCGTTCAAAGACCAATTCCCCACCAGAAGGAGCGTCAGGGCCAAAAGGCACCGAACGGATGGAGCCAGCCCGCCCCCTGACCCGGTAGCAGATTCGCCGATATGTGCATTGCCCGTATCCATGGCATCCCAGTTTACATGAAAGAGATGTCCAGATTGATTAGAAGTTTCCCTAAGAAAACACCATTGAGCTGGGATTTTGCAATTATTACCCACTGCGGGTGATGACGGTGCATGCATGATGCCTAGGATTTCAGACAATCGGGCCGGCAACGCAGCACAGTTCCGCCGACGCGAT
>CAUWJA010000187.1:0-3300 GCA_963558905.1 uncultured Eggerthellaceae bacterium | reverse complement strand
CCTTGATCTTGGTTGCGCCGTCGAGCATGGAATACTCGGTATGATTGTGCAGGTGGACGAAGGCCATACGCTACTCACTCCTCGCGGGCTCGGGCGGCAACTGCCGCCCACACGTTGCATTGGACCAGGCAATGATACCAGCAAATCAGCCCGAACCCATTGCGAGAGCGATGCGCAATCCATGGAGATTTGCGCGATGCCCCCACGGAGTCCATTTTATTACCCACTGGAACATTTTCGGCATTCCCTCTGCAAGACGATGTGCAACCGCTGCCCCGCCCTACCGCACGGTACGCAAAAGGGACGCCGATATGGCGTCCCTTCCAGGGGAAAGCCGCTGCCGAAGCGGCATCGAAACGGCACGGATGCGTTGGCGGAACTTCGATTACGCTCCGACCATGACCTGCGCCACCAGCAGCGCTCCGCCGAATACCAGCAGGAAGCACACCATGGGCAGCACGAACTTCAGCCAGTGCGAGTACTTCATGTCCAGCATGGTCAGCGTTGCCATGACCAGGCCCGTCGGCGCCAGATAGAGCATGGCATACTGACCCCAGTTGTATGCGGAAACGACGATGGAGCGGTCGATCCCAACCGTATCGGCCAGCGGCGCCAAGATGGGCATGGCCAGCACGGCGAGGCCGGACGACGAGGGGACGATGAAGCCGAGCAGGAAGAACATCAGCATCATCATGATGATGAACACGGGGCCCTCCATGCCGTTGACGGCATTCGATGCCCAATACAGCAGCGTATCGGAAATGAGGCCTTCCTCCATGATCATGTTGACGCCACGGGCCAACCCGATGATCAGGGACACGCCCACTAGGCTGGATGCGCCGTTGATGAAGGCATCCACGACGGTCTTCTCATCCAAACCGGTCAAGAAGATGCAGATGATGGCTACGAACAAAAACGATGCGGCCATCTGCGGGAACCACCAGTGCAGCTGCACGACGCCGTAGATCATGATGATGAACGATGCGACGAACAGGATCAGGATCAGCTTGTGACGCCAGTCGAACTCCCTGACACCGGCAGTCGAATCATCGCCGACGCTGAACAGCTGGGCGAAGTGCTCGCGGTCCTCATAGGTATAGGATGCTTCAGGGTTCTTCTTGATTTTGCGGCAGTACCAATACAGGTACGAGACCACGACTATCGCGCCGACGATGCAGCCGACAACGCGCCACTCTATGCCGGTCGTCCACGCCACACCCGCAGCATTCGATGCGATGACGACGGAGAACGGGTTGATGGTGGAAAACGTCGTGCCCATGGATCCAGCGAGGAAGATTGCGCCGACGCATACGATGGAGTCGTACCCCAACGCCAGGAAGATGGGTACGAGGATCGGATAGAACGCCACGGCCTCTTCCTCGAGTCCGCACGTGGTGCCGCCCAGAACCATCAGGATGCTTACCAGGAACACGAGCAGGAACTCCCTGCCCTTGGTCTTCTTCGTCAAGGCGACAAGCCCTGAGGCAAATGCGCCGGACGCGTTCACGACGCCTATCAATCCGCCTAGGACCAGGATGAACACCATGATGTCGACGCCGTTGATGGTGCCGTTGACCATGGCGGCAGTGACATCGAACAATCCCTTAGGCTGAGACTCAAGCTCCTGATACGTGCCGGGAATGGAGATCGGCTTCGTGATTGATCCGTTGAGGAACTGGTTGATGTCGATCTTCATGTCCGACAGCTCGGGGTCGGCCAGAAACGCCTCTTCCGTTGCCGGAATGGTGCGCACGGCTCCATCGGGCTCGGTGATTTGGAATTCCGACGTATCGGGCAGATACGCCAGCTTGGAATATGCGCCCGCAGGGATGAACCATGTCGCCACCACGGCAAGAATCGTGATCACGAACAGGATCGTGAACGCTGTTGGAAAACTCAGCTTCTTCTTTTTCTTCTTCGGCGGATCATCCTGAATGGGAACAGGCCCCGAGGCTACAGCTTCAGCCGACATCGCTACCTCCTTGCAGCAGTTGCGGGAGCCGGAGCCGCCGACCCCCGCGTCCTTTACCTCTCTCTGGTGCGATTGTGCGGCCACAACAACTCTTTTGGCGATATGTATGCTGGGTGTGAGTCGGGTGTAAATTGGGTGTAGTATGCTAAACACGCAGGAAAAGGCAGTCTGGGCGCGCTGTTGCATGATCTTCAACCGCACCCTGAACACTGCCTCCGACACCGCTGCACATGAGAGGCCTTCCATGCCTGAGATTCTGCTGTTCTATTACACGCTGGCCATTCTGCTCATCAGCGTCATGACCGCCGCCCTCTGCCTATCAGCGTACCTGGTATCGCGCAGGCGCCTCTTCGCGCTCGCAGGATTGTCTTTCTTCTTCTACTTCCTCGATGTCGCACTGGTCTTCCAAGACGATTATCTCTTTCGCGGGCTGGACGCGCTCCATCAGAATTCGGTCTATTTCCTCGGCTCGCAGCTCCCTTCCGTCATCACCGGGTGCGGCGTACTGACCACCCTATGGCTTCTGGCATGCGATTCATTCAACATCAGAAACAAATTGCTGGTATGGGCGCCGGGATCCCTGTTCATCATCGTCAGCCTGGTCTGCTATCTCACCCTCTACGGTTCCGCTGTCGGATTGTTCCTCTTCTACAGCACCCGCGCGCTGTTTTTCGCCTGGATTCTCGGATACATCCTCGTACGGGCACTCGGAAGCGCCGATGACACCATGCGCGACCGATTGCGGCGATTCAAGATCCCCTACATCATCGCGTGGCTGATACTCGCGGCGATCGTCGCGGAGAATGCCGTCTTCATTCTCATCATCGACCCCCGGTTGGTTGCTGCCGGCAACGTGCCGTTTTTCCCCGAACGCAACTTCGCCGAAAACCTTCTCATGGTATTCGGCGCCGCACTCGCCTGCAGGCAGTGCTCAAGCATGCTCTCGCTGCATTTCAAGACCCCTCCGGCAGATGAGGGCGCGAAAGTGGCGTCATTCATCGATAACGGCCTTCCCGCCTATCGGGCCCGCTACGGCCTGTCCGCACGAGAGGCCGAGGTATTGAGGGAAGTCCTGTGCGGCAAAGACAATCAGCACATAGCGACAGACATGAACCTTGCGCTTTCGACCGTCAAGGTGCACGTGCACAACATACTGCGGAAAACGGGGCAGACGAACCGCCAGGAGCTCATGCGGGACTTCCGCATGAAATCTTGATCGCCACCTCTCATCGAATCCGTGAACAGCAAAAAGGCGGTCCGAAGACCGCCTTTCCGTTTCAGTATGCGCCGCGCAGGAGCAACAGCGCTATTTGAGCTCCTCGGCCTTG
>CAUWJA010000186.1:0-3314 GCA_963558905.1 uncultured Eggerthellaceae bacterium | reverse complement strand
TGGTATGTCATGCGTCAAAGTTACGCCATGTTTTATGAAATCGAACCTGAAAAGGTTGACATGGCTTCTCTTTTCCCCGAAAGTCGCGACTATTCAGAATTGCTTGACGGCTTCGATGCCGCCGTTTACCGAAAGGGTCTTGAATGAACGTCATCCGTGCCAAGCATGCTGGCGTGTGCTACGGCGTTGAACGTGCTCTGGATATGGCGGTAGCAGCCATGATGGATGAGGATTCCACGTATACGCTGGGTCCCCTCATCCATAATCCCCGCGTCGTGCAGGATCTTGAACAGCGGGGGGTGCGTGCGGTCGAGAGCATCGACGAGATCGATAGCGGCATCGTCATCATCCGCAGCCATGGCGTTGAGCCGCAAGTCGTCGACGAACTCAAGGCACGCGGTCTGACCGTTGTCGATGCGACATGCCCCCATGTGGCCAAAGCGCAGCGTGCAGCCGAAGAGCTCCGGGAGATGGGTTGCAAGGTGCTTGTCGTCGGCAGGGCGGAGCATCCCGAAGTGCGCGGTCTATGCGGCCATGCCGGCCCCGATGCCATCGTCGTCAATGATATCGATGCGATTCCCGAGGACCTTGGGGGCAATGTGGGCGTCATAGTCCAGACAACCGAGAGCAAAGAGAAGCTGGAAGCTGTCGTATCGGCTCTTAAGGAACGCGGCATCGATCCTGTTGTCAAAAACACCATCTGCTTCGCCACCCGCCAACGTCAGGATTCCGCTGCTTCGCTTGCCGAGGAAGTCGATGCCATCGTGGTCATCGGCGGCAAGAATTCATCGAACACCACCCATTTGTTTGAAATCTGCAAAGCGCACTGCGACCGTTCGTATTTCGTCGAATATCCTGAAGAAATAGATCCCGCGTGGTTTTCGGGATGCGAGACAGTGGGCGTTACCGCAGGGGCATCGACGCCGGATAGCCAGATTTCCGCAGTCGTTGAAATTTTGGAATCGCTGTAGTTGCCTGATGGAGCCGGCTTTTTTGGGGTATCATGTTCGATGTTTTCGGCACGCGGCATTACGCCTGTGCCACTGAGACCAGAATACCAGGAGCGAATATACTATGACTGAAACAAGCTCTGGGCTTATGGTGCCCCGTCGTAATTTTCTGAAGATGTGCGCTGCTGCAGGCTGCTTGATGGTGTTCCCATGGCTCGCATACGCCAGTGAAGCTGATGATCTTGATGCCAAGGCTGATGAGCTTCAGGAAAACGCCAATGCGCTTCAGGCGCAGGCAGATGAAGTCGCCGCTCGCCTTGCCGCTCTCGAAGAGCAATACAATGCCGCTCTCGATAGGTACAACGCCGCAATAGCGGCGCATGATGCAGCCGTCGCGGCCATGGATGAGGCGCAGGATCGCATCGATGCTGCGGAGATCCGCATCGATGAGCTGCAAGGTCAGCTCTCCACACGCGTTAACGCCATGTACAAGCATGGGAGCTCTCACAGCTTCCTCGATGTTTTGATGGGTTCGTCGTCTTTCGAGGAGTTCACCACCAATCTCGACGCCATCGAACGTGTTTCCGAACAGGATGCGCGCCTTGTCCAGGAAAGCAAGGATGCGAAAGCGGAGGCTCAGGCTGCGCGTGACGAATACGCCCGTCAGGAACAGATCGCAGCGGAAGAGGTCGCCAATGCTGAGGCTGCGAAGAAGGAGCTTGAATCTGCTCAGGCCTCCCTCCAGGCTGAATATGACAAGATGAATGAAGACATCGCTGCGGCCAATGCTGAAATCGAGCAGATCCGCATGGATGCAGAAGAAGCCCGTCAACGTGAAGAGGAGGCAAAGCAGGCTGCCCAGGATGCGCTCAATAACCAGACCGGCGGCTCTGTTTCTGTCGATGGTTGGGTGAATCCCGCTCCCGGCGAATACATCACCAGCGGATTCGGTTGGCGTCCATCCATCGGCGACTACCATCAGGGTGTCGATCTTTCCAGCAGCTACGAGCCCGTCTATTGCATGGCCGATGGAACGGTCACCACTGCCGGATGGTTCGGATCGGGCGGCCTGGCCGTTACGGTCAACCATGGCGGCGGTTTGGTGTCATGGTACCTGCATGGCAGTTCGCTCAATGTCAGCGTCGGTCAGCAGGTTTCTGCAGGCGAGTGCATCATGACGTCTGGGTCCACGGGCTTTTCGACAGGCCCGCATCTGCATTTCCAGATCAATGTCGATTCCCCTGATGGGGTATCCGGCACCGCCGTCGATCCCACCGCATACTTCGGTTGGTAGCGTCGGGGATCGGCGCGGATGCGCATCGCAGTTCGTATCGGAGATAACGTAGCGGGCGGCTTCGGCCGCCCTTCATGTATGAAAGGCTGATAATGGATCGAATCGCTGAAATGGCGGATGGTTCCTCAACCCGATTTTTCGACACATGCCATGACCCTATCGCGCCCCACCCGGTATATCCGGGAGATTCTGCAAGGTCGTGCGCGCGCATCGTTTCCGTCGATCCCATGAGCCCCGCCGATGATGCCGGTTTCACTCCGGGATGCATTATCACCTCCGTCGACGGCAAGCCGATCCGCGACATCCTGGATTGGCGATGGCTGACCGATGGTGATGCCATCGCGCTCGGGTACATCGATACCGATGGCGATAGCGGCATTGTCGAGCTTGAACGTGAGGAAGGGGAGGATTGGGGCATCGCTTTCGACGGCGCCATCTTCGACAAGGTCCGCACGTGCCGCAATGCCTGCAGATTCTGCTTCATGAGGCAGCTGCCCGAACATGCTCGCCCGTCTCTGTCCGTCAAAGATGATGATTTCCGCCTGAGTTTTCTTCAGGGCAATTTCGTCACGCTCACAAACCTTTCGGATGAGGATGTCGACCGCATCATCGAGCAGCGCATCTCACCTCTGCGGGTGTCGCTTCATGCGATTTCGCCGGATGTGCGCGAGCGCCTCATAGGCCGCCATGCGCCTCGTGGAATCGAGGCCCTGGAGCGGCTCCTTGACGCGGGTATTGAATTCGATGCGCAGATCGTTCTCATGCCCGGCATCAACGACGGTGCTGAGTTGCGGCGTACGCTCGCATGGGCGTATCTGCGCGAGGGCATTGTGAACATCGGCGTCGTTCCTGTCGGGTACACGCGCCATCAATCCGCCATCACCGGCAGTTTCGAGGATCCCGAGCGCGCTGAAGAGGTCATCAAGACTATCGAAGCCGTTTCTGCCCATGCTTTGCAGCAACGCGGAAAGGCATGGGCCTATGCCGCTGATGAGTTCTATATCGATGCGTATGGGGAAGATGTTCTGGACTTCATTCCGCCCGCATCCCATTATGGGGATTTCGCCATG
>CAUWJA010000185.1:0-3350 GCA_963558905.1 uncultured Eggerthellaceae bacterium | reverse complement strand
TTCGCTCTCGCAAGCGGCGCAAGGTGGTATTATGCAGGCTTGTTCATGCCGGGTCAAGCATAACGTTACACTTCACAATTTGTACACATCTTGCATCGGCACGACTTCACTGCGTCACCGATATTCGGTTACCAGCGAATAACTGTCCTTCGTACGGGTGACGGTCAGAGGCACCTCGAACAGCTTCTGCATATATATGTCGGTCAACATATCTTCTTTTCTGCCGTCAGCATAGACGGCTGCGTCCTTTATCAAGAGCACGCGGTCGATTTCGGGAATGATGTCTTCCGGATAATGGGTGACCAGAATGATGGTTCGCCCTTGCTGCGCCAGCGTCCGCATCGCCTGGCGCACATGGTACATCCCCTGCGGATCAAGCCCCGTGCACGGTTCATCGAATACGAGCACCTGAGGGTCTTTTATGAGCTCCCGGGCTATGAGGACCCGCCTGACCTGTCCGGTCGACAGCGTCATGACGTCCCTATCCGCCAGTTCCGCTATGCCCAGCGCCTCCAGCGCATCCCTGCCTTGGCCGATCTGCGCCTCCGTCAGAACCATGCCGCAATTCGACGGTATTCCCAAGGTGCCGAACAGCCCGCCGCATACGATCTCGATTACAGGCACATGCACCCGCACCTGATCATGCATTGTCGCGGACACCACTCCCAGGCTGCTTTTGATTTCCGTCAGCAGCGGCCGGGCCTTACCGCGGAAACGCACCGGCGGGTCATCCCTATGCAGGGGGAACACCTCGCGCGTAAGCAGCTGGACGAATGTCGATTTCCCCGCTCCGTTCGGACCCAGCAGCGCTATATGCTGCCCCTCTTCCAGGGTGAAGTCATCGACATGCAGTATGGCTTTGCCCTGCCGAACCACCGTCGCGTCATGGATGGCGAACAAAGGGGCCGCATCTTCTGCGGCCCCTGATTCAGCAATCGGCCCTTCCGCGCTATGCACGGCCGACCTCTGCAATCACCTCTACCTCGACAAGCGCTCCTTTGGGAAGATCCTTGACAGCCACGCAAGAACGTGCGGGGCGAACATCGCCGAATGCCTTCGCATACTCTTCGTTGAAGGCAGCGAAATCGGCCATATCGGCCAGGAAGCAGGTCGTCTTGACCACGTGGTCGAAGTCGGTTCCCGCCTCTTCCAGCAGCGCCCGGACATTCGCCATCACCTGCGCGGTCTGCTCGGATACCGTAGAGCCCACCATCTCCCCCGTCTGCGGGTCAAGCGGAATCTGCCCCGAAGCGAACAGCAGACCGGCTGCGATGTTCCCCTGCACGTACGGCCCGATGGCGGCGGGTGCTTTGGATGTTGAAATGGTCTCCATACCATCACCTTTTCTTTGTTGTAGAGTGTTGTATCTCGCACGTTTGAGATTGCTGAATAGGTATACTACTTTATTACGCTAAATCGGTAAAGCGCCGCGAACGTCCTGCACACGACGTTCGCGCACCGTGCACACTGTCGTTTCCATACAATCAAGGGGCTCGCCATGCTGACGCTGGATACCTTCGAACAAGCCGCGGAAAAGGTCCGCGAAGTCACGCAGAAGACCAAACTCGTTGAAAGCGCGCACTTCAGCGAGATCACGGGCAACAAAGTCTTCTTCAAACCCGAAAACATGCAACGCACCGGTGCCTACAAGGTGCGTGGCGCCTACTACAAGATCAGCACGCTGACAGAAGATGAGCGCAACCGCGGACTGATCACAGCCTCCGCCGGCAACCATGCGCAGGGAGTGGCGTTCGCGGCGTCGCGCTACGGTGTGAAAGCCGTCATCGTGATGCCCACGAACACCCCGTTCATCAAGGTCGAGCGCACCCGCGGCTACGGGGCGGAAGTCGTTTTGCACGGAGACGTCTACGACGAATCCTATGATTACGCGCTCAAGCTGGCCGAAGAGCACGGCTACACCTTCGTCCACCCGTTCAACGACCTGGCCGTCGCAACCGGCCAAGGAACCATCGCCATGGAGATCATCCAGGAACTGCCGCTGGTCGACTGCATCCTGGTGCCCATCGGAGGCGGTGGCTTGGCCACGGGTGTTTCGACCCTGGCAAAGCTCATCAATCCCCACATCAAGGTCATCGGCGTGGAGCCGGCAGGGGCGGCATGCATGAAAGCATCGCTTGAAGCGGGCCACGTCGTGAAGCTTCCCGCCGTCAACACCATCGCCGACGGCACTGCCGTGCAGCAGCCGGGCGACATCATCTTCCCCTACATCCAGAAAAATCTGGACGGGATCATCACCATCGAAGACGGCGAACTCATCGGAGCATTCCTGGACATGGTTGAGCACCACAAGATGGTGGTCGAAAACTCCGGACTGCTCACCGTGGCGGCCCTTCGGCACCTTGAAGGCGAAGGCCAGAAGGTTGTCTCGATCCTTTCCGGCGGCAACATGGACGTGATCACCATGTCATCGGTTGTGCAGCACGGCCTGATTCTGCGAGACCGCATCTTCGCCGTAAGCGTCCTTCTGCCCGACCGCCCCGGAGAATTGGTACGCGTGGCGCAGGCGATCGCCGAGCAGCGCGGCAACGTGATCAGGCTCGACCACAACCAATTCGTCAGCACCAACCGCAATGCCGCCGTTGAGCTGCGTGTGACCATCGAAGCGTTCGGGCCCGACCACAAGCACCAGATCGTGGCGGCGCTCGAAGAGGCCGGTTTCACGCCGAAACTCATCCAGGCCCACCTGTAGCACCGGCAGCGCAGCTCAGCCGGTTTAAGCGCCTGAGCCGATCGCCCCGACCGTAAAGGAGATCTAGATATGGAACTGATTCCAGCCGATACTTCCCGAGAGGAATTCCTCGAACATTTTCGCGTGCTGGACAACGAATGCGACTTCCACGGCAACCTGACATGCGGTGGGCTCATGCGCATCTGCCAGCAGATAGCATCCGACCATTGCACGCCTTTGGGGCTTACGCTGGACTATTACGAGCAGACCCACACCGCCTGGGTTCTCACGAAATCCGCGCTGGAAATCGCCCGTGTGCCGCATTGGGGCGAAACGCTGACCGTCGTCACGCGTCCCCAGAACCTCAAACGCGCCGTCTTCAAACGAATCGTTGAAATCTACGATGCCGAAGGCAATGAGGTTGCCGCACTCGACGGGCGCTGGGTGCTCCTGGACACGCAGAGGGGCATCATCCTTCGCCATCTTCCGGATAATTACCGCGAACTGGGATTCCCGGAGGACGTACCCCGTGAGCTCGACCAGAAGATCCCCCGCGTATCCGACGCCGAGCCTGCATTCACCATGAGGGCAAGCTATTCGCTCTGCGACACGAACAGGCACATGAACAACACCCATTATGCGGACATCGTATGCGACGCCC
>CAUWJA010000184.1:0-3368 GCA_963558905.1 uncultured Eggerthellaceae bacterium | reverse complement strand
CGATGACCAGCTCGGGGGTTTCGCGGGTCACAATCTGCTTCACGGCAATTTCAGCACCGAGGTGCTCGGCCATCAAGCCGGCGAACTCGTCAAGGGCAGCAGCGAGGTCGTCTTTACGCGCGGGGTCCACGCACTCGATGATCAGGAAGCCGTCACGCGACTCGTCCGTAAGCGCAGTTCGCACGCCGTCGCGCCAGTTCCAGCAGCGGCATACCGCGCCTGCGTCGTCGCGATAGCACAGCTCGCCCGGCAGCGTGGGGTCATCGGCGTCTTCGCCCAGTGCGCGAAACGCGTCCCCGCCTTCGGTGATGCCCAGGCGCACGTCGCCCACGAACGCCGCGATGTCCTCGCCGCCCACGGGCAGGGCGTACTTGAGCGAAATGGCGTTGTAGATGTCAACCGACGGGGTGATGCTGCCCACCGGATTGGCTTTGAGCACACGCTTGAGCAGGTTCTCAACCGAGCAGCGCGCGCCCTTCTTCGATTTGAACTTCTTATAGGCTTCGCGCCAGACGCGCGCAACTTCGTTTTCGCTGATGGTGTTGCTGGTCAAATGCTTGTTGGCCTGCTCGTTGGCATCCGCAAGCAAGCGGCGGATGGCCTCGGCCGATTCGGGAGAAACCTCATCGGTCGATTTCATCCCACGCGCAACCACGATGCCCAGTGCCGCATCGGGGAACAGTTCCCAGAAGCTTTCCTCCGTTATGAATTTCTGCATGACACTTCCTTTCCACAACCCATCCGAAGACCGACATATCGGCATAGACAGGCATTCTTCCAGACGGGGCGGTCCCGCGGACCTACAGGCTGCGCAGCGCTTCAACCAAGCCGGTCTTGCTGGAGGTCTTCTCATCTTTCATCTTGATGATTCTAGCAGGAACGCCGGCCACGACGGCATTTTCGGGCACATCTTCCACCACGACGGCGCCCGCAGCCACAACCGCGCCACGGCCAACACGGACACCCTCGAGCACAACGGCGTTCGCACCGATCATGACGTCGTCCTCTACGATGACGGGCGTGGCGCTTGCAGGCTCAACCACACCGGCAAGCACCGTACCGGCGCCGATATGGCAGTTGCGGCCCACGATGGCGCGACCGCCCAGCACGCAGCCCATGTCGATCATGGTGCCCTCGCCGATCACGGCCCCGATGTTGATGACCGCACCCATCATGATGACGGCATTGTCTCCGATCTCCACCATATCACGGATGATGGCGCCGGGCTCGATGCGGGCGTTGACGCCCAAGGTGTCCAGCATCGGCACCGCAGAATTGCGGCGGTCGCTTTCAACCTCATAGCATTCAATGGCATCGGCATTCGCCTCAAGCACGGGAGCCAGGTCGGCCCAATCGCCGAACACGATCCTGCCCTTGCGGCCGCCGAACACCTTGACCTGGGACTTCGTTGCAGCAGCGGCGTAGTCGATCTTGCAACCGGGCTTCTCACGCACGTACAGCTTGACCGGCGTCTTCTTGTCCGAGGTGGCGATGTAGTTGATGATTTCTTCAGCGTTCATGAATCTTCCTTTCGGGGGATGGGTGAGAAGGATGGATGGGTGCATGCGGTGGGTGCAGCGCGAGTTCCGCACGAACCGGAATCCGCAGTGCGGATTCCGAGCGAGCTCAGGACTGCCGAGCGCATAGCCTTCCGCATGCACCCGGCACGGCATGGATCAGGCGAACATCACGTCGTCGAAGGTGTAGAACCCGGGTTCGCGGCCGGCCATCTTGCGGGCGGCGGCTACGGCTCCGGCGGCGAAGATGCGGCGGCTGGTCGCGCGATGCGTCAGCGACACCTCTTCGTCTTCGCCGAAAAACGATACGGTGTGCACCCCGGCGACGGTACCCCCGCGCAGCGCATGCACGCCGATTTCGCGCGGATCGCGCTTGCCGCACATACCCTCGCGGCCGTAGACGGGTTCCAGCGCGCCTTCCGGATTCACGGCATCGAGCAGCAACTTGGCCGTGCCGCTGGGGGCATCGGCCTTCTGGTTATGGTGCGTTTCCACGATCTCGATGTCGAAGCCCGTAAGCGCCTCTGCCGCCTGCGCTGCCAGACGACGCAGCACGGCAACGCCCAGCGAATAGTTCGCGCTGTGCAGAACCGCAGCACGTTCACCCAGCTCGGCAAGCATTTCCATCTGCTCGGGCGCGTAGCCCGTGGTGCCGCTCACCAGTGCGGCACCTGTACGGCGCACGTACGCAGCCACAGCCGGCAGCATTGACTCATGCGAGAAGTCGATCACCACGTCGGCGGCAGGCCCGCTTTCCGCCAGCGCCTCGGCCTGAGTATCGATGCGGGCCACCACTTCGAAATCCGAGTCCGCGCAGGCCATCTCATCGATGATGGTGCCCATGCGGCCCGTTCCCACGATCACAAGTTTGACAGTCACAGCAGACCAGCCTCCTCCATGGCGCAAGCCAGTTTCGCACGGGCGGCATCGCCCATCGGGTACAGCGGCAGACGGTAATGCGCCTCACCCATGCCCATCATCTCGAGCGCGGCCTTCACGGGGATGGGATTCACCTCAGCGAACAGACCCGCGACCACATCGAGCCCGGCCAGCTGGACGGCGCGCGCTTCCTCGATGCGGCCGGCCGCGAACGCTTCGCACATATCGTGCACCTGCACGGGCATCACGTTCGCCCACACTGAAATCACGCCGCGCGCACCCAGGGCCATGTACGGCACCACCATATCATCGTTGCCGCAGAACATGGCAAAGTCATCCGTCAGCAGGCGGGCGATGCGCGTCGCATAGCCGATGTTGCCGGACGCCTCCTTGATACCCATGATGTTGGGATGCGCAGCTAGACGGGCCACCACGGATTCGGGGATGGAACAGCCCGTGCGACCGGGCACGTTGTACAGGATGCACGGGATGTCGACCGCGTCGGCCGCCTCGGCGAAGTGGCGGTACATGCCCTCCTCGTTCGCCTTATTGTAGTACGGCGAGATGAGCAGCAGGCCGTCCACGCCCAGCGCCTGGAAGCTCAAGCTCTTCTCCACCATGGTCTGCGTGCTGTTCGAACCGCTGCCGGCAATCACCGGCACACGCCCGGCCACGCGATCCACCGTGAAGCGGCACACGGCGTCGTCTTCCTCGTGGGTCATGGTGGCGGATTCTCCCGTGGTTCCCAGGATCAGAATCGCGTCGGTCTTGTTGGCCAGATGGAAGTCGATCAGCTGGCCCAGGCGGTCGAAGTCGACGGAGCCGTCGGCGGCAAAGGGCGTGACCAGCGCTACAATCGATCCGGTCAGATTGCGGATATCCATATCAGTTCTCCTTCGCTTCGGTGATGGAATCGCCTTCGGGCTCGGCGGGGCCGTCCTGCGCTCTGCAGTCCTGGGCTCGCTCGTCGGC
>CAUWJA010000183.1:0-3378 GCA_963558905.1 uncultured Eggerthellaceae bacterium | reverse complement strand
ATACAAACCTGACATGAAATGGCTTTCAGGCACCCAAATCTAGGCGTTCTACGTACCGGCAGCATGCACCGACGATATGCACTGGCGACATGCGCCGCTGGTATTTTCTGGCGATGCGCACCGGCGGCAAACGACCGCACAAAATAAAGGGCTTCCGCGCTCCCGCGAAAGCCCTGCCTACCGACCGCGACAACCAAGCGGGTCGAAGCTGCAGCCGAAGCCGATCCAGCCCCCTACAGCTCCCAGCTCGCGGGACTCTTGCGGGGCTGGCGCACGTTGATTTCCACACCCTTCACGCTCACGCGCGAATTCGCGGGAATGGACTCGGTCACAAATGCCGAACCCGCGATCACCGTGCCGGCGCCGATGACGGTCTCGCCGCCTAAGACGCTGGCGTTGGAGTAGATGGTCACATTGTCCTCGATGGTGGGATGGCGCTTCACGCCCGCAAGCTGCTGGCCGGCGCGCGTGGACAGGGCGCCGAGCGTCACGCCCTGATACAGCGTCACGTTGTTGCCGATCACCGTGGTCTCGCCGATGACCACGCCGGTCGCATGGTCGATGAAGAAATACTCGCCGATGGTGGCGCCGGGATTGATATCCACGCCCGTGAGCGAATGCACGTACTCGCTCATGATACGGGGGATCAGCGGCACATCCTGAACGTAGAGCTCGTGGGCCACGCGGTAGACGAAGGTGGCGAAGAACCCGGGATACGAGAAGATGATCTCCTCCTTGCTCTGCGCGGCCGGGTCGCCGTCGAATGCGGCCTGCACGTCCTTGAGCAGCATGCGATGCAGCTCGGGCAGGCGGCTGACGAACTGCGTGCAGATGGCATCGACGCGCGCATCGATTGCGGCGGGGTCTGCCGGGACGGTACCTGTGGCATCGGGTGCTGCTGCGGCATCGGTCGCGGACCCGTCGGCACAGGCCGCACGGACGGCATCCTCGCGGAACAGCAGCGCCTCGCGCACCTGGCGGCGCAGCGTGTCTTCGATGCGCACCAGCGACTGCCCGATGAAGTATTTCGGATCGGCGCCCGTCGGCGTGACTTCGCCGAAATAGCGCGGGAACATCAGATGGCGCAGATCATCGAGAATGGAGATGATGCACTTGCGATTCGGAAAATGCCTCTGCGGGTCGGTGAAGAAGATTTCGGGCGACGTATAGTTCTGCGCGAACTCGCTGACAACTTCGTCGAGATTCTGCTTGAGCATGCGATGCCTCCTCAATGCCGGGTTCCCGGCTGTTCGATACAGGCATATCCTAAACGTCCTGCCGATGCTTCTGCTACGGGAATCGGCCAAACGGCGGTTGCGGTACCAAACGGCGGCGGCGGTAGTATGATAGCAAGATTGGCATGTAGAGAGGAAAACCATGAGCCGACCTCCTGTGCCCCGCGTCAAATCCGGTGTGACGCGCCTGATCTTCACGGCGCTGTCCATAGTCCTGCAGATCACCGCCATCGTGGTGATATTCATGCGCCTCAACGAATATGCCGAATGGATAGCCATAGGCACCAACCTTCTGGCCTTCATCCTCATCCTGGTGATCTATGCGCAGGATAAAACATCGGCGCTCAAGATGCCGTGGATCATCTTGATCTTGGTCTTTCCCATCTTCGGCTTGACGCTGTACCTGCTCATAGGCATGAGCGGCTCGAGCCGCAAGATGCGCAAACGCTTCGAGGCCCAGGACGCGCGCCTCATGCCGCTCATCAGGCAGGATCCCTCGATCGTCCGAGCGCTCGAAGAGCGCGACAGCTCCGTCGCCGGCGTGGCGCGCTATCTTGGCGCCTGCGCGCACTACCCCGTTTACCGCAACACCGACGTGGAGTACTTCGCCGACGCGACCGAAGGGCTCGAGGCCCAGATCGAGGAATTGCGCCGCGCCGAGAAGTTCATCTTCATGGAATACCATGCCATCGAAGACACCGGGTCGTTCCATCGTGTGCGCGACATCCTGGCGCAGAAAGCGGCCGAAGGCGTTGAGGTGCGCCTGTTCTACGACGACATGGGCAGCATCGGGTTCATCAACACGGATTTCGTCAAGCGCATGGAAGCGCTGGGCATCTCGTGCCGCGTGTTCAACCCGTTCAAGATCATGCTCAACGTGTTTCTGAACAACCGCGACCACCGCAAGATCACCGTGATCGACGGGCGCGTAGGATTCACCGGCGGATACAACATCGCCGACGAATACTTCAACATCACGCACCCTTACGGCATGTGGAAGGACACGGGCATCAAGCTTACCGGAGATGCCGTGCGCAGCTTGACCATCACGTTTCTGGAGATGTGGAACGCCGTCAACGAAGACGACGCCACCGACGCCGACATCGCGCGTTTCCTGCCCGAGGTGCGCTACGAGGCACGCGAGCAAGGCTTCGTGCTGCCCTATGCCGACAGCCCCATGGACGATGAAGCGGTGGGCGAAAACGTGTACCTGAGCCTCATCGAGCAGGCCCAGGATTACTGCTATCTGTGCACGCCGTACCTGATCATCACCGATGAGATGAACCATGCGCTGCGGCTGGCACGCAAACGCGGCGTTGACGTGCGGCTGATCACGCCCGGCATCCCTGACAAAAAGCCTGTCTACAAGGTCACGCGGTCCTATTACCACAGCCTGGCGCGAGACGGCGTGCGCATCTACGAGTGGACGCCCGGCTTCTGCCACGCCAAGCAGTGCGCAAGCGATGACCGCGTTGCGCTGTGCGGCACCATCAACCTGGACTATCGCAGCTTCTACCATCACTTCGAGAACGCCTGCCTGTTCGCCTATTGCGATGCCGTGACCGCCATGAAGGCGGATTTCGAAGCCACGTTCGCCCAGTGCGAGGAAGTGACCGAGAAGTACGCTTCCGCCCAGAGCGCACCGCTGCGCTTGAGCCAGCTGATCATGCGCCTGTTCGCCCCGCTGCTGTAGCCCGGCAGCGGGCGGCCGCGGGGTCAGCTAAAGCATGCTCTCCAGATAGCAAATCAAATCTTCTTTCGCAAGCGGCTCGCAATGGCTGAGAATACAATGCGTGCAATCTGTCGATTGGATCATGCGCATCAAAGACCTCAGCTTCTCTTTGTCCAGGTTTCCGCCGTTGAAGAAATCCTCGCTGGTGGAATCACCCAAGAACAAAGCTTTTTCCTCCGGCACATAAACGCAAACGGTATCTTCCGAATGCGGTGAGACCGTATGGAAAATCCGAGCGGTGATGCCACCCAAGTCCAAGGTCAACCTATCGGAAAAGGATATGTCGGAAAGGACGATGGACGGCTCGGCCTGTCCGCGATATTCTTTGCGGAAATAGGGATCCTCCCCTTTGAGCTTCTCGAAATATCCGGGATCCGTCGCCCGCTTCCGCTGGTCTTCGAGAAACACGTT
>CAUWJA010000182.1:0-3382 GCA_963558905.1 uncultured Eggerthellaceae bacterium | reverse complement strand
TACGAACCTTCGAAATAAACCTTGGTCAAACGGTCATAGACAATCCAAACGAGGGCAATGCCGAAAAAGACGATTGCGCGGTCTTTGAGCGTATACCTATTGATGCCTTGATTGCGCACATAGTCGGCAGCCGCCGCCGAGGAAGAAACCCCGGCAGCGGCATCATCGGCACAGGCTAGCTTGCAATGACCGGTTTCCCGATCTGATGCTACCACGTCAATCCCCCAAACCGGAAAGAACATGGGCGCATCGTTCGCACACATCGGGGTGCGACGAATCGCCGCCGAGAATGCGGTGGTTCCAGCAACGCGGGCATTTCTCTGCCGAAGTCTTCGTCACAGACGCAGCAGGTTCTTCCCCGCCCTCTTCGATAGACACCTGCGCTACGATGAAGAACTCCTCGAGTTCGGCGTTGCCGAAAACAGAAAGCGCATCCACGGTTGCTGCAGGAACGGAGACGCACACGACGGCTTCCTGGCTCTTATTGATCACCTTCGCGTTTCGCGCATCTTCCAAAGCCTTGGTAACGACATCGCGGACATCGAGCAAAGCAGCGAACGAAGTGCTCAATTCAGCGGCATCCGGTCCGATGGCGGGAACGAAATCGGCAGCCAACGGCCAACCTGCCAGCTGCACATTGCAGGGACGGCCCTCGCGGTTGCGCATTGCTTCAGGATAATGCTCCCACACCTCATCGCAGGTGAACGAAAGAATGGGGCTCATGATGCGGACCAGAACTTCCAAGATATTCATCAGCACGGTCTGCGCACTGCGACGACGCGGAGAATCAGGCGCCTCAGCGTACAGGCGGTCTTTGATGACATCCATGTAGATAGCCGACAAATCAGTGACAACATAATCATAGAGCGCACGGAAGACCTGATGGAAATGATACTCGTCATACCCGCGCTCCACATCGGAGAGCAGTTGGGCCAATCGAAGCATGGCCCACTTGTCGATGGGCTCAAGATCATCCCAGTTGCGCACCATGTCGACGGAATCGTCGAAATCATACAGGTTCGCCAACAGGAAGCGGAACGTATTGCGGAATCGACGATAAGCATCAGAGGTACGGGTGAGGATGTTATCCGAGATGCTCACATCAACGGAATAATCGGTCGATGCCACCCAGAGGCGAAGGACGTCGGCGCCGTACTTTCCGATGACCTCCGCAGGGTCGACTCCGTTGCCCAAAGACTTGGACATCTTGCGGCCTTCCTCATCAACCGTGAAACCACAGCACATAACCGCCTTGTAGGGCGAAGACCCGAATGCGCCTACACCGCACAGAAGCGAGCTCTGGAACCAGCCGCGATGCTGGTCAGAACCCTCGAGGTACAGATCTGCAGGCCAATGCAGGCCATCAGCCTCCGCACGGTGCTTCAGTACGCCGACATGGGATACGCCGGACTCCCACCAAACGTCCAAGATATCCTTCTCGGGAAGGACATCTTTGCAGCCGCATGCGGGACAGCAGACATCTTCGGGAAGATATTCAGAAGGCTCCTTCGTGAACCACGCATCTGCGCCTTCGCTGTTGAACAAATCGATAACGGCATCGAACGTCGCTTCATTGGCGACGGTTTCACCGCAAGCAGCACACTTGAAAACAGGGATGGGAACACCCCAGCTACGCTGACGGGAAATGCACCAATCGGGTCGATCGGCCACCATGGCGCCGATGCGGTTGGCACCCCATTCGGGGATGAACTCGATTTTGTTGCGAATCTGGTCCGTGGCCGCATCGCGCAGCCCGGTTTTATCCATCGACACGAACCATTGATCGGTAGCGCGGAAAATGACCGGCTGATGGCAGCGCCAGCAGTGTGGATAGCTATGGTTGATATCCATACGGCCCGCAAGCACTCCCTGCTCATCGAGCCATTTGATGATTTCGGGATTGGCCTCATCGGTATCCATGCCAGCGAAATGGGGAACCATGTCCATGAATCGCCCATCGTCATCAACAGGCATGACGATATCGACGCCGAACTCCATGGAGACAAGATAGTCATCGACACCATGACCGCCAGCGGTATGGACGGCGCCGGTACCGGCTTCAAGCGTAACATGATCGCCCCAGATGATACGGCCGGTTCGATCCTGCATGATGGGGCACACATAGGTGATCCCACCGAACTCATTGCCCTTCATCAATACGGGAGAACCGTCGCGGGAGACAATGTCATAGGATTGCCAGCCTAGCGTTTCGGCAACCTGCTCGACCAGTTCATGAGCGAACAGCAGATAGCAGCCATCTACTTTGACCATGCAATAATCAAGATCAGGACCAAGCGAAACGGACGTGTTCGCAGGCAGAGTCCAAGGCGTGGTGGTCCAAATCAAAACATAGGCATCGCCCTGAGTGACACCGGCATCCTCAAAAGGCGCAGGAACCTCATTGAGGAGGAACTTCACGAAAATCGAAGGGGATTTCTCATCTCCGTACTCGATTTCCGCTTCAGCAAGAGCAGTGTGGCAATGCTTGCACCAATGGATGGGCTTACGGCCGCGATAGACGGCTCCATCCAGATACATCTTCTTGAAAACCTCAACGTTTGCGCTCTCGAAATTCGGCTGGAAAGTCAGGTACGGGCGATCCCAATCAGCATTGACGCCCAAGCGCTTGAAGCCATCGCGCTGGACATCGACGAATCGCTCGGCCCATTCGCGACACAACTCCCGGACCTTGGACTGGGGAAGCTGGCGCATCTTCTCGGTGCCGAGCTTCTTCTCGACTTCATGCTCAATGGGCTGGCCATGGCAGTCCCAACCAGGGATATAGGGAGTGAAGTAGCCACGCTGAGCATGGGATTTAACAACGAAATCCTTTAGGATCTTATTGAAGGCATGCCCGATATGGATAGGGCCGTTGGCATACGGGGGACCATCATGAAGGATGAAGGGCTCGCCGTCTTTGTTCTTCTCCAAAACGCGGTGGTAGATATCTTCCTCCGCCCACTTCGCAAGTCGCTTGGGCTCATTCTCAGGAAGATTCGCACGCATTGCGAAATCGGTCTTGGGAAGGTTCATCGAATGCTTGTAATCGTTTCCCATCGTGTACTCCGACCTTTCATGACAAAGTTGCTTGAACACAAGTTTCCATATTGTACATGAAAGGAGCTCGGGAATCACCACAAGCCCAACCAAGACGTAATTCGGAAGGACCATCCGAAGACAAGGGCCGCAGCGCGCCATGCAGTACAGCCGCATGGGCGGCGCTGACGACAATCGGCATTATCTGAAATAATGAACCAGGTCAAACGCTATAATATGTCTATTGCCCAGATGCAGAACGATAATACGAAGGAGGTTCTCGCTCATGGCATTCAAAATCCTAACAGACTCCAGCTGCAATCTGACCGAATCGATGATCGACGAC
>CAUWJA010000181.1:0-3400 GCA_963558905.1 uncultured Eggerthellaceae bacterium | reverse complement strand
CGCTTGCTGGCGCTCGGATATCCAGTGCGCTAGCGTCATGGGTCGATGGGGTGCAGGGGTCGTGACGAGTCTGCATTGCGGGTGGATTCCGGCAAGAATTCCGTAAGAACGCCGAGGTCGATCGGCAAGGTTGCTTGTGTATCATCGCAGCTCCCAGTAGATAGGAGGAGCTATGCCGGATGAAACAAGGAATGAGGGTTGCTGCAACCGATCGGAATCCCATAATGCCGAAATCGGCCGCCGTGGCGAAGCGGCCGCGGCGAAGCTGCTTGAGCGCCATGGATACGAGATCATCGATCGCAATTGGCGATGCAAGGCGGGTGAGGCCGACATCGTCGCGCTCGATGAGGACACCCTGGTATTCATTGAGGTGAAAACCAGGGTGGGCATTGATTCGGGCATGCCCGAAGAATCTGTGACGGCACGCAAGCGCGATAGATACGAACGCATTGCGGCGTGGTATCTGGCCGATCACGACTATTCGGACATGCGTGTGCGTTTCGATGTGGTATCGGTGCTCGTGATTGCCGAAGACAGGGCTCTCATCAGGCATGTGGTGAACGCGTTCGGCGTAGGTGATTGAGCGTGGGCGGAATCTGTTCGGTCCGTTCGGCCGCAATTGTCGGCGTCGAGGCGGCTGAGGTTGTCGTCGAGGTTTCCATAGGCAACGGCTTGCCGTGTTTTTCCATAGTGGGAATGCCCGATGCGGCGGTTCGTGAGTCCCAGGAACGGGTCCGTTCCGCTCTCAAATCGTGCGGGTACGTCATACCCGCGCAGCGAATCGTCGTCAATCTGGCGCCGGGTTCCATCCGTAAAACCGGAACAGGATTCGACCTTCCTATCGCGGTCGCGCTTCTGGCTGCAACCGGGCAGATTCCGAAGTCGTATGCCGATGGTTGGCTTTGGGTGGGTGAGCTCTCACTCGATGGGGCGGTCCGTCCGACTCGCGGTCTGCTGTCGTACGAAATCGCCGCCCGCGATGCCGGTCTGAAACTGGCTGTGCAGCCTGGAGCAAGCGACGCCGTGGCGCTGGATGGACTTGAGCTCTTCTCCATCGACAGCATAGTCGACCTCGGGCGCACGGGCCTTCCGAGGTTTTCGCCCTCTTCGGCGGCGAACGAGCCGGCTTCACGTGATTACGCATCCATTGCGGGCCATGCACCGGCGAAACGGGCTTTGCAGGTGGCGGCAGCCGGGGGCCACGGTGTCATCATGAACGGTCCTCCGGGTTCAGGTAAAACCATGCTTGCTTCCGCGTTGCCGTCCATCCTTCCCCCGTTGTCTGAAGAGGAGCGGTTGCTTGCCGCCTGCATCCATTCAGTGGCCGGCGAACCCGTTTCGAGCGTGTTGGCGGGTGTGCGGCCGTTTCGGCATCCCCATCATTCGGCGACGGTGGCCGGCCTCATAGGAGGAGGCAACCCCATCCGCCCCGGCGAGGTCTCCCTTGCAAGCGGCGGGGTGCTGTTCCTCGATGAGCTGCCGGAATTCTCACCGCATGCGCTTCAGGCTCTCAGGCAGCCGATGGAGCAGGGGCGCGTGTCCATCATCCGGGCAAATGCATCGATCGCGATGCCTGCAGATTTCATGCTTGTGGCATCTGCGAATCCGTGTCCTTGCGGGTATTTCGGCGATCCCGTGAAACGTTGCAGTTGCACTCCTGCGCAGATCGCTGCATATCGGAACCGGGTTGGGGGTCCGCTGATGGACAGGATAGACATCCATATCGATGTATGGCGGATAGATCCGGGGCGGATGATGGCATTCGAATCCAGCGAGATCTCATCGGCGAAGTTGGCCGAGGGTGTGGCTGCGGCAAGGCGGTTCCGGTCGTGGCGTGAAGACCGGGACGAAGCCGCCGGGTTGCGTGCGAAGGGATGCGGAAGCTTGCTGAAGAGCGGAAAGGGGTCATTGGCCGATCTTCTCCGGCAATGCCGCCTTCGGGCGGGTTCGAAGGAGCTGCTCGAGGAGATGGGCAATGCGTATGCGCTTTCCGGACGGGGGATTGCCAAGGTGCTCTCCGTTGCGAGAACCATTGCGGATTTGGCGGAAAAGGAAGTCGTTGATGATGAATGCCTGCTGGAGGCTCTCAGCTATCGCTGCCGGCAGGCGTGAGCTGGGAGGGGTAGGTGAGCATGCATGAGATTGAACGGTCCGAGAACCGAAGTCGCATTCGGTGTGCACGGATATCCCGATGCATTCTGTTTGTTGGCGCAGCCGCCGGCCTGTCTGTATGTGATCGGTGAGGTCGAAGCCCTGCGCGAAGGGCTGGCTGTCATCGGCGCTCGCAATGCGACCCCATATGGTCGCGCGGCTGCGAAGCTTTTTGCGACGGCGGCCGCCCGCCAGGGGATAGTGATCATTTCCGGAGGTGCGCGAGGGTGCGATGCGGCAGCGCATAGGGCCGCTATGGATGCCGGCGGAACCACCGTCGCCTTTCTGGGAGGAGGCTGCGATGCGCCATATCCGAAAGAGAACCTGCCGCTGTTCCAGGAAATCATCGATTCTGGTGGTGCGGTGGTGTCCGAACAGCCTTGGTCGATGCCGCCGCGTCCTTACATGTTCCGTCTGCGCAATCGCCTTATAGCCGGATTGGCGCGTGCGACGTTGATAGTGGAGGCGGGTCTGCCCAGCGGCACGTTCTCGACGGCGGACGAGGCTCTTGCGGCCAATCGGGAGGTGCTCGTCGTGCCCGGTTCGATCCTCTCGCAGACATCGCAAGGGGCGAATCGGTTGCTGCTGGAAGGTGCGATCCCCGTTGTTGACGAAGAGAGCTTTTTAGGTCAGCTTTCCGCGTTGTTTCCCTTGCTGCCGCAGGTGGGCGAGCAGCTCGGTCCGATGGATTTCGAAGGCGCGGCTTTGCCGGGCAGCACGCGGTCCGCCGGGTTGCAAGATGACGAACGCACGCTCCTTTCCATGCTCGCGGCCAATCCCATGCGTCTTGAGGAGATTGCCGTCCAAACATGCTTCGAGCCGAAAGGGGATGGCACGCGGCTTGGGAAGATGATGGGGATGGTTGCGAAGCTGGAGGGGAGCGGCTTGATCGAGCGCTATCCGGATGGCAGGTTCGGTTCCGCGGGGTGATTCCCCATGCGACGGGAGGTGTGGAGAATGCAAGGGAGAACGCCGCCTGCATGTGGCACGTGGTATCCTAGCCCGCATGCAAAAGATAGTGAACATAATCGGCGCCGGCCTTGCCGGCAGCGAAGCCGCGCTCCAGCTTGCCGATCGCGGTGTCAGGGTCCGTCTCTACGAGATGCGTCCCGAAGTGCGCACTCCGGTCCATGAGACTGGAAAATGCGCTGAATTGGTATGCTCCAATTCCCTTAAGAGCCTCAAGGCCGAGAGTGCCGCCGGAATGCTCAAGTCCGAGCTGTCTGCTCTCGGGTCGAAGCTGATCGCG
>CAUWJA010000180.1:0-3404 GCA_963558905.1 uncultured Eggerthellaceae bacterium | reverse complement strand
GAGGTGGTTACCCGCGATTACCTGCTCAATGAACGCCCCGATGCCATCATCGATCTGGTGGATGCCACCAATCTCGAACGCAATCTCTATCTGACATTGCAGATGATAGATACCGGTGTGCCTGTGGTCCTGGCCCTCAACATGATGGATGTCGCCCGCAAAAACGGCATGCGCATCGACGTGGAGGCCCTGTCGTTGTGGCTTGGCTGCTCTGTGGTCGAGACTGCGGCCGCAAAAGGCGAAGGCATCGATGCGTTGATGAAGCAGGTGCTCTCGCATGCCCGCAAGGGCGGTTCCGCCGGCGCCGGCGTGCCCATGGACGCCCCCATCGAAGGCGCCCTCGCGCGCGTTTCCTCGGCGCTTCCGGGCGTTTCGCCCCGGCTTCGCCGCTGGTATGCCATCAAGCTGCTCGAGGGCGATGAGCGCGTATCTGCGGAATCGGATTCGCTGGACGCCTCTGCGAAGGCGGCCATAGCTTCGGCCCGCGCCGACTTGGAGCGCGCCTACGACGACGAGGCCGATGGCGTTATCGCCGCAGGCCGCTACGATGCCATCGAGCACGCATTGGCGAACATCATCATCGAGGCGGGCGCTCGTTCCGATATCTCGCATCGCATCGACGACATCGTGACCAACCGATGGCTCGGCATCCCCATCTTCGTCATCCTCATGACGCTCGTCTATTTCATCTCGGTCTCTACTGTGGGAACCATGGCTACGAACTGGATGAACGACGGGGTGTTCGGCGACGGATGGGATTACTGGGGCACCTTCGTTCCCGGCATCCCCGTCGTGCTGGGGGATTTCCTTGCGGGCATAGGCTGCGCCGACTGGCTGCAGTCGCTGATCTTGGACGGCATCATCGGCGGTGTCGGCGCCGTGCTCGGATTCGTCCCGCAGATGATCGTGCTGTTCCTGCTTCTGTCCATTCTGGAAGACTGCGGATACATGTCGCGCATCGCCTTCATGATGGACCGCGTGTTCCATAAGTTCGGCCTGTCGGGCAAGAGCTTCATCCCGCTGCTGGTCTCTTCGGGCTGCGGCGTGCCGGGCATCATGTCCACGCGCACGATCGAGAACGAACGCGACCGCCGCATGACCATCATGACCACCACCTTCGTGCCATGCAGCGCGAAATTGCCCATGATCGCACTCGTGTTCGGTGCGCTGGCCGGCAGTGCTCAGGCGTGGTGGGTGGCGCCCCTGTTCTACTTCCTGGGCATCGGCGCGGTCATCATCAGCGGCCTCATGCTCAAGAAGTTCAAGCGGTTCGCCGGCGAAGCCACTCCCTTCGTCATGGAACTGCCGCGCTACCACATGCCCAACCCGAAGGGCGTCATCCTGCACACGTGGGAACGCGTGCGCGGCTTCATCGTGAAGGCCGGCACCGTGATCTTCGTCTGCTCTGTCATCCTGTGGTTCCTGCTCAACTTCGGCATCCAGGACGGGCGCTTCGCCATGCTCGACACCACGCAGGCCTCTGCGGTCGAATCGAGCTTCTTGGCCATGATCGGCAGCGCCATCGCGTGGGTCTTCGCGCCGCTGGGCTTCGGCAATTGGCAGTCTGCCGTTGCCACGCTCACCGGTCTGGTGGCCAAGGAGAACGTGGTCACGACATTCGGCGTTCTGGCGAATCTGGGCGAAGCGGCCGAGGGTGCCTCCATGTGGACGGCGTTCGCCTCCATCATGGGCGGTCAGAGCCCGGCCATCGTGGCATTCTGCGCGTTCAACCTCCTGTGTGCGCCGTGCGTGGCTGCTATCGGCGCCATCCGCCGGGCCATGGATGATTGGCATTGGACGTTGTACGCCGTGGCCTACCAGTGCGTGTTCGCCTACGCCGTCGCGCTGATGATCAACCAGTTCGGCATGCTGATCGCCGGTGGAGATTTCACTTTGATGACGCTGGCCGCCGTGATCGTCGCCGGTGTGATACTCTTTCTGTTGTTCCGACCCGACCCCGATCGAGGGGCCGCGCTGGATGACGGGGCATCGGCCGCGCGGGGTTTCAGCCCTGACGGCGAAGATGCCGGCCGGAATCGGCGTGCGGAAAGGAAGTAAGCCATGAATCTTCCCACGTTCATTGTGCTGCTGGTCGTTGCCGCCTTGCTGGCGGCGGCCATCTGGCGAATCAGGAAGAAGGGTGCATGCGATTGCGGGGAATGCACCGATTGCGATAAGGACCTTACCAGCTGCGGCCACGCGGGCGTGTGCAGCAGCTGCCCGCATAAAGAGACTCCGCACAACGCCATGGGCAACGGCGCTGCGGGCGGGGCCGATGACGGAGATGGTTCGAGGAGGTAGCCGTGGAGACCATGCTTGAAGCGCGCAATGAAGAGCGCGATGGGTATCTGAGCCATTCGCTTGAGGATTACCTGGAGGCCATGGTCGATCTTGCCGGCGGACCCGATGTGCCGGTGCGCGCCGTGGACATTGCCAAAAAGCTCGAGGTCTCCAAGGCTTCGGTATCGAAGGCTACCGGCGTTTTGAAGGAGAAGGGCCTGGTCGAGCAACCCTACTACGGCGACATCACGCTTACCGGGGAAGGCTTCGCCTATGGTTCGGCCATCTGGCGCAAGCACGAGCTTCTGTTCCGGTTCCTGACCGATGTCATCGGCATAGACGCGGAGCGCGCCAACTATGAGGCGTGCCAGATGGAGCACGCCATTTCGCAGTCATCGTTTGAGAAATGGCAGCGGTATTTCGATTCCATCGGTTTGAAAGAGCTGTGACGAAGGAGAGCAGATGCAGGTAGAGCTTCTGTACCATACCCCCAACCCCGAGCGTGCCATCGCCACGGCCGCGCGCCTGTGCTATGCGCCGGTCGGTGCTGCGGAGCTGATGGAGACCATGTCCGACGAGCGCATGCACAGCGTGCTGTCCACCATCATGGCCGGCGGGCATTTCTCCACACTGGAGCATGCCAGCTATACGTTCGCCATCGACGGCGTGTCCCGTGCGCTGACCCATCAGCTGGTCCGCCATCGCATCGCGAGCTTCAACCAGCAGTCGCAGCGCTACGTGAAGTTCAAGGACGGGGTGGATGTGGTGAAGCCCGCCACGGTTGCCGCCGACCCCGAGTGCAGCCGGGTCTTCGACGAGGCCATCGCCGCCGCGGTCGAGGCGTACGGCAAGCTGGTGGCTGCCGGGATTCCCGCGGAAGACGCGCGCTACCTGCTTCCCAATGCGGCTGAATCCAAGATCGTCGTGACCATGAATGTGCGCGAACTCCTGCATTTCTTCGAGCTGCGCTGCTGCAACCGCGCTCAGTGGGAGATTCGCGAACTCGCCAATGAGATGCTGAGGCTGGTGCTGGAAGTGTCGCCGAACCTGTTTGCGAAGGCAGGACCGCCTTGTCTTCGAGGCAACTGCCCGGAGGGGAAAATGAGCTGCGGAAAGCCGGAAGA